>NZ_JBJLSI010000022.1:0-92325 GCF_050871945.1 Kineococcus deserti
CAGCAACGCTGAGCGGGCCGCGGCCCTTGCTCCCTGGCTGGAGCGCTACAACACTCAACGCCGTCACAGCGCCCTCGGTGGCCTGCCGCCGGTCAGCCGCCTGTCACCAACGTGATGGCTGGGTACACCTAGCGCGGCAGAGCGCCCGCGCCAACGGCACCGAGCACCTGGTGTGCATGCCGGAGGCCGCACCGGTCCTGCGGCACCTGCTCGCCGCCTGAGCACCGCACGCCACCGGCACACTTGAGTGCACCACAGGGGGCGGCCACCCACACCGCCCCCCTGCCCTGCCCTCCCCTCCACTGCCCCGCACTGCCTCCCGCCCCCATCCCCGGAAAACTTCGTGCTCGACGTCCGCACCCTCACCCACAGCCACCCTCGCGCCGAGATGGCGACCGGCTCGACCGGCGGCCGCCACGTCGCCGCCCGCACCCGCGCCGGGCAGCGCCTGCACCAGCGGGCCCGGCACGCTCTGGGCCTGCGCCAGCAGCTGAACCCCGAACCGCCGCAGCGGGTGGTCCTTTCCTATGGGTTGGGAGCCGACTTGACGGCCGTGCTGCTGCGGTGGCTGACCGAGCCGGCCAGCCGCGACTTCGCCCTGGACGAGCTGGTCGTCATCACCGCCATGACGGGCCATGAGTGGGCCGACACCGGCCGCGACGTCGAGCAGCACGTCCTTCCCCTGCTGCGCCACCATCGCGTGCGCTACGTCCAGGTCGCCCGCGCGCAGCTGCTGACCACCAAGGCCGGGGACGGCATCGTCGTTCTGGACGACTCGCGCCGCCCCGAGCGCGTGCACCTGGCCGGCGCCTACCGCCTCTCCGACGAGCTGACCGCGGCCGGCACCATCCCGCAGTCCGGCGGGGACCGCCGCTGCTCCCTGCGCGCCAAGGGTGCCGTGCTGGATCCGGTCATCGCCGCCCTCACCGACGGCCAGCCCTACCGCCACGTCGTCGGCTTCGAGGCCGAGGAGCTGACCCGCGCCTACGGCACCCCCCGCCGCAAGGGCGATGCCGCGCACAACACCGCCACCCGCACCGGTCAGTACCCGCTGATCGACTGGCGCTGGAACCGGCAGGACTGCCTGGACTACATCGCCTCCGTCACCGGTGGGGTGCTGTGGGAGAAGTCCGCGTGCAGCTACTGCCCCTTCGCCCTGGCCAACCGCGAGGGTCGCGCCCGCGTCCTGCAGCGCATGGCGGCCGAGCCGGCCGCGGCGATCGAGCCGCTGATGCTGGAGCACCGCGCCATCGCGCTCAACCCCGCTCAGGGCCTCATCGGCGGGCGGCGCCTGATCGACCTGCTGCTGGCCGAGCAGCTGCACCACGTCGTCGAGTCGTTCACCGCCGCCCGCGAGGAGCAGGAGCACGTCGTCTACGAGGTGCGGCGCATCTTGCGCCCCAGCGAGAAAAATCCCGACAAGCTCGGCAACGCGGCCCGCTCCCTGCGCATCCTGGATCGGGGCAGCGCCACCCAGATGCGCCGGGCCCTGCACCGCCTGGCTCGCCAGCGCGGTGCCCAGCTGGACCGTAGCGACACCATCACTCGGGCCTGGCTGCACCGCCGCGGCGAAACCCTGCCCAGCTACGAGCAGTTCCTCGTCGCCGCCCCCGCCGGCGCAGTGGCCAAGCAGGACGCGAACTTCGAGGTTTGGTGGGCTCAGATCGCCAGCCGCGCCACTGAGCAGGGCGTGGGGTTGTCCAACTGACTCGCGCCGTCGTCTGCGGCTGCCGTGCCGGTGGCCGCAGGCGACGGTGAGCTGCGGGCAGGGCGAGACTGCCCTCGAGGCGCAGTCGGCCACCGCGGCGGTCGCCCACCATGCGCTGAGCCCGTAGACGCCAGGGTGGGAGGAGCGCAGCCGTCAAGGGTGGCGCCTTGCCGCGAGACGGTCACCACGCGAAGTTGTCCTTCAAACCCGCGTTTCGGTAGCGCTTGATGCGCTCGTTGAGGTCCAGGTCGATCTCAGCGCGCATGCGGGTAGGGTCCGCCGACCACGCCGCCATGTACTCGGGGAAGATGTACTCGTACACCCAGTGCTGACGGTCCTTCCACCAAGCCACGGACATCGGCAACCTATCGTCCTCGTAACTCATCTGCTGTGGTCGCGCCGGGTACGGCAGAAAAGACGCAGCCCGGCTGCCCTTGACGTCACGGAAGGGGGTGCCCGCAGGGACGGGTGAGGCCGCCAGCACGCCGGTGGCGAAGGTCTGCAAGAGGAACTGTTTAGACATCTTGTTGTAGGAGCGCTGCAGCACGGGGTCCTGCTCGCGGGCCACGAGCACCTTGTTGCCGCGAGCTATCCGAGTGGCGTCGCCGCTGGCGATGTCTTCCCAGGCGGAGATCATGGTGACGGGTCCGCCGTCGACCCACTGGGCGTTCTGCTGGCCAGCGGTGCCGTCGTCGTCGGCCCAGTCCGGATTGCGCCACGGGCCGCCGCCGCCTTGCTCGATGGCGCGCATTCCATCGATGCCTTCGGCGATGTATAGCTCGTGCTGCCAGGCGAGGTCGACGAAGATGTCCTTTTGCATCGTCAGGAGCAGTCTCGCCATCTCCTTGTTGTCTTCGTCGATCTCCTTGAAGGCGGGCCCAACCTTGTTCAGGTCGACGTACTGCATGTCTTGCATGCCCGCGTAGACGGGGCCGCCGGCAAGTTTAGCCAATCCGGCCCACTGGCACTCCGCACACGCAGCGCTGAGTTGCCCGTAGTAGGTATACACCGCCCACACGATGGGAATGGTCTGCTCGACGAGGCCAGCCTCAGTCTGCCAGTCGTTTGCGGTGCGTCCGGTGCCCAGAGCGAGCATCTTGCTCATGGCCACGCCTTGGGCAACGCGCTTCAGCTCTGAGGCGCGCAGCGCCTTCCACTGAAAGTCCTGTTGACGTGCGGCGCCCAGGGAGGCCCACGCCGCGTCCAGTTCCTCGAAACTGGTGGCGGCGCTCATGAGGACCGCGAGGTCCTCAGCCTTGCCGCCTCCGCAGGCGAGGATGTCCTCGTCGGCATTTTCGTCGGTGGCGCGCAGGACGCCGCGTTCGAGGTAGGTGCCATCGGGCAGGCGGTACCAGACCTCGTCTGGGTCGTTGGTGCCCTTCGTCTGGCAAACTACGCCAAGTCTGGTTCCGGGGCGCAGCACGGCGCCGTCGGGGATGATGTGGTCTGGCGCTGAGCGCGGCCGGATCGGGTCGATACCCTTCTTGACGGTGAAGTTCGTCGTGCCCGCGTCGCTGGACTTGTTCTTGCGCAGCGCCCACAGGTGGTCGTCGGCGTCTTCGCACGGCCACAAGGTGAGCCGTGCATCGTCCCCGCCGGTGCTGTGCCCAGCGACGTCCAGGCATAAGTCGGGGCTGGCCACGTTGCGCAGTTTGAAGGCGCCGTGCACCGTGCTGGCGACCGCGTAGTAGCTCTGGTTGTCGGCTTCGACGTCGCCAGAGGTGTCCGAGGCGCAGGTGTACTCACTCACCGGTGTGCCGGGTGCCACGGTTCCCAGCCCGGTGACGTCCAGGCAAAGGTCGTCCTTGCGGTTGCGCACCTCGTAGACGCGCTGGCCCTCTCGCACGCCGGTCTGGCGTGCGCTCCACTGCTGGTTGTCGCCGGTGCCGTAGCGGCAGGCCCACTGCAGGACGGGGCCGTCGATGGTGCCCGCTTCGTTGTTCGGCACGTCCACGCACTTGCCGGTGCGCAGGTTGAATAGGTTTGCCCAGTCGGAGTTCAGCAGCGGGGCTGGTGCCGTGCCCGCGACGGTGAGCGGCGGGGACGGCACCGTACCCGGCTGACCCGGCTGACCCGGCTGGCCAGGTGTGCCGGGCTGCCCGCTGCCATTCGGTCCGCTGGGCCCCGGTCGTGAAGGCAGCGCGTCGCAGTCGGGCACGCCGGCGGCGCGGCCGTCGGTGCCGGTCTTGACGTACTTGTCCGGGACCCACAGGTTTTCGCTGGTCAAGTCCCACAGGGCGCTTCCGTAGGCACGGCCACCCTCGGCCTGGCAGAGCACGTCGATGATCTGGCCCTTGCGGTAGCGGTCAGGGTAGGTGTGGTCGTTGACGTCCTTGGTCAGGCGCCCATCAAGGTTCTGCGTCGCGGCGAAGGGGTACACCTGTGCCGTCGCGGCGGATGGACCCGGGCCCGGGGTCGGGGGAGCATTGGTCGTGGAACTGGGGGCAGGAGCCGGTGTTGTCGTCGACTCGGGTGCTGGGTCTGAGGTGGGGGCCGGTGCGGGAGCCTTCGGGCCGGCGCCGGGGGCGCAGCGCGGCACGCCCGCCGCCCACCCGTCCGAGCCGGTCTTGACGTAGGCGTCCGGGACCCAGACGTTGTCGACGGTTAGGTCCCAGATAGTGCTGCCGTATGCCTCCGGGCCGCTGTCCTGGCAGATCAGCGTGACCATGTCGCCCTTGCGGTAGCGGTCAGGGTAGGTGTGGTCGTTGACGTCCTTGCTCAAACGCCCGTCCAGGTCCTCCTTGACCAAGAAGGTGCGCGTGTTCGATGAGGGCTGCGAAGTCGGGCGTGGAGCGGGGGCGGACGTCGGAGCGGGGACGGGCGTCGTGCCCGGGGCAGGGGCGGCCGGGCCGGCGCCGGGGGCGCAGCGCGGCACGCCCGCCGCCCACCCGTCCGAGCCGGTCTTGACGTAGGCGTCCGGGACCCAGACGTTGTCGACGGTTAGGTCCCAGATAGTGCTGCCGTATGCCTCCGGGCCGCTGTCCTGGCAGATCAGCGTGACCATGTCGCCCTTGCGGTAGCGGTCAGGGTAGGTGTGGTCGTTGACGTCCTTGCTCAAACGCCCGTCCAGGTCCTCCTTGACCACAAAGGCGCGAGATCCAGTGGCATGAGCTGGCGAAAAGGCGCCGAGGACGACGCTCGCGGCGATCAGGGCGCATACCGCGAGACGTGTGCCCGGTGCTCGAGTGGTGGATTGACCCAGCATGCGTGCTCCCTCGTCGGACGGCTTGGCCATCGTCGAGCACGAGCTAGCATGATCACTGGCAGTTAGACCAACTGGGTGATGCCTTCTTGTCCCTATCCGTGGCGCGAGGCTATGTTCCGCGCTCGACCGATCCGCCACCACGCGGGTCAACCAGCTCATGGCGGCAGCCGCGCTCAGCGCCCGGCGCCACCCGCCGATGTGCACAGGAGCGAGCACGGCCGGCTGTCGGTTAACGAGCGCACAGACGCCGCGGAAGCCCTAGGCCCTACCCTGGTACGCGATGATCGAGGTCGCGATCACATGGATCATGAACTGATGTAAGAGTTCAGGGCCGGGCCACGCAAGGGGTACTGGCCCTCCTAACGTCTGTACCCGTACTGCTTGCACCAGTGCTCCAACCGCTATGCGGGAGACGGTCACCGCTAGCGCGGCGACAGTGCCCGTTGGCCCGGCGGTCCTCCGAGCTTTGCTCGTTCCTCGCTGCGCCCGTGCGGTCCGGCGGGCCGGGCGAGGGGTGTCGCTGCGCGCCCTCGCGCTCCCCAGCCCGCTCGTTCCTCGCGGCACGGTCGCCGCTGCGCGGCCGCGCAACCTTTCTGGTGCTGCTCCGGGCCCGGCAGCCTGGCGGGTGGCGGGGTCGGCATCAAGCCGGGCTCGCTCGTTCCTCGCTCGGGCTGCGCCTGCCCCGGCTCGCGGCTGCGCCGCGCCCTGCGGGTGACCCCACCGTCCTCCTACTCCTCAGGCGCGTACTCGGCGGCGACGGTGATGTCGATCAGCTCGCGGATGGAGGTTTCGTGGGCCTGCACGAGGTTCTTGATGACCTCCACGTGCTCGGGGGCCAGGTCGATGCTGATCTGCACCCGGTCTGAGGGCGGGGTCACCTGCGGCAGCGTGGCGAACAGCGAGCCCACCACCGGCGCCGGCCGGCTGGCCTCCAGCAGCTGCGGCAGCCGGTGAGCCTGGTGGTCGATGGCCAGCAGCACCAGCACCTTGTTGGTCATCTGCGGCTGCGCGGCGCGCTGGTCGGCCAGCAGGTCACGTGTCCTGCTCAAGACGCTGACGACGGTCTTGGCGTTGCGCCTGCGCGCCGCCGACGCCCGGCCAGCGGTAGCCGGCGCCGGCCGTGCCGCTGAAGCCGGCGTCCGGCGGGCAGCGGTGGGCTTGTCCTTCCCCTCCGCCGTGACGGCCTTGCCCGCGGTGGCGGCAGCGGTGGTTGCCGGCTGTGGTGTCCGGGCTTGAGCGGCGCCCTCGGCCCCTGTGGTGTCGTCCCCTGCGGCCCCGGTGGACTGCGAGGTCTCCACTCCCCCGCCGTCGGCCGGCTCGGGGGCCGGCCCAGCAGCCAACTCAGCAGCCCGCTGAGCAGTTGGCGCGGCAGGTGCCTTGGCGGTGACGTCACTGACCGCAGAGTCGACCGCCTCGGCGGCCTGAGCCCGGTCCCCGGCCTGGTCTTCGGCTGGGGACTCAGCCTGGTTCCTGGCTTGCTCGGTGGACGGCTCGGAGACCGCGGTACGGGCATCGTCAGCCACCTGCGGCGGCGTCTCTCCGCCGGTGTTCAGCGCCTCCAGCGGAGCATCCTGGAGGGTAGCTTCGGGGGTAGTCGCGGGGGTAGTGCGCTCGGTAGCGACTACGACAGCCGCCGGGGAATCCGAGTCGGTAGCGAGCTCCGACGTCGATGCTGCGTCAGTGCCCGGCGCGGGCTCCGCAGCCGGCGGGGCGGCCTGGTCGAGCGGGGCCGAAGCGTCGGCGGTCGCATCCTGCTGCGTGGCCGGGGCTGCGTCCTGGCCCTCGACTTCGGCCTTGGCTTCGGTCTGTGGACCGGCCGGAGCGTGTCCGGAGGTGTCAGCCGGTTGCTCGTCGGCGTCTGGTGCGGCCTGTGCAGGCTGGTCGACCTCTCCCCCACCGTGGGCCGGGGTGGCCGGAGCCGGGGCGGGCGCCGTCGAGCGTGAGCGCCGGCCGAGGTTGGTGGGCAGGCTGGCGGAGCGGGCGAAGACCGAGCCGAGGTCTTGGCCGCGGCGGCTGGCGCGCAGGGGCGGGAGGGTGGGGGTGTCCTGCTCGCTCATGCCCGGGCCTCCTGGATGTCGTTCTGGTGGGCTGCTTCGCGTTCGCTGGTCTCGGCTTCGCCGATGCGGCCGAGGACTTCGGCGGCCAAGGCGTACCAGTCCTCGGTCAGGCCGTCGCCGGAGGTGGAGCGGTACCGGGTCATCTCCGAGACCGGGCGCCCCTCCTTGGCCGCTTGCCACCAAGGCTCAGCCGTGGCCGCGGCGTTGACGAGCTCGGGGACGAGCAGACCACGGTTGCGGGCGCCGACGGCGATGGACTCGGCGTAGCGGATGACGGTGTTCATCAGCAAGTCCTCGCTGCCGAGGTCTTCCTTGATGGCGGCCTGCGCCTCCCGGCGCAGCGCGGAGGCCGAGGAGGTGACACCGGTCAGCACGACGCCGAGCAGGTCCAGCGGGTGAGGTGCCTTGGCGGCGCGGGCGATGGCGAACTGGGCGGCGACATCACGCACGGCGCGGCGGCTGGAGATGTCGGTGCGGGTGGGGATCAGCACCCAGCGGGAGGCGCCGAGCGCCATCTGGTGCATGACCTCATCGCCTGGGGGGCAGTCGATGAAGATGAAGTCGTAGTCGCCGGCGATGGGCCGCAGGCTGCGCAGCAGGGCCCCGAAGGGCAGGTTGGGGTCGCGTTTGGTCATGGCCTGCTGGCTGAGGTAGCCAGACAGGACGCGCAGCTCCTCTCCCCCAGGGACCAGGTCCAGGTCTGGTCGGACGTTGAGGATGGGCTGCAGCGGATTGCCCATCACGACCGCCTGGGTCAGAGCGCGGCCCTCATCGCCGCGCTCCCCCAGGCCGAAGTCGTCGCCGAGGTTGCCCTGGGGGTCCAGGTCGATGGCCAGCACCCGGTAGTCGGGGACCTGGGCGATCAGGCCGGACAGGTGCGAGGTGGCGGTGGTCTTGCCCACGCCGCCCTTGGCTGTGTAGATCGTCGTGGTGCGCGATTGAGCTTCCTGGTCGGCGTCCAGCGTCGAAGCGTGCTGGGAATCGCTGATGGGCACTCCCCCGCCGGGCGAAGCCGGTGCGGGTGCGATCGGCATTCCGTTGACCATGCCGCGGACGCTACCCACCATCGAGGGCTCCACCGCTACCAACACGCCGATATGGAGTCGCTACCCGCGGGGATACCCATCTCCGTACCCATGTCTCGACCCGCTCCCCTCCCCCATCGCCTGGCAGGTCCGTGGGCGCATCTGGAATTAGTACGCTACCCACTCATATGAATTTGGGCAGATCAGCTACCACGACAACTACCAGGGCCCACGTCGTAAAGACCTAGCTACCTACTCACAAGCTTCAGTGGCTACCCAATGAGCTACCCAGTGCCTGAGCCACTACCGCGTAGTCGACCAAGAATCACGCCTGAACGACTACCCATCAAAATACCCAAGTAGCTACCAAGCATACGCAGCGGACATGACAAATGTGACTATGCAAGTCACTACCCAAGCGACTACCCAACCCAATACCTATATCACTACCGCAAAGACAGACCTACGGCTTACCCCTCATGATCGCGCTACCCACAACGACAAGACAGTGACGATCGTGTCGACTACCAAGCGAACTACCCAACGAACTACCAAAAAGTTGCCCACTTATCGACCCAGTGGGCTACCCCGACCAATACCCATGCAGAGGCGCACTATGTGCGCTGTGAGACCGAGAACAGCGAGGGCTCCTGCTTGCCAGTGTGGTCGGGTCTGCCCTTCAGAAGGGATGGCAACGCGTCATCGACGGGAGTGGCCAGAGCTTCTCCCGACTTCGGTGCAGCGAAGGCCGACTTGCTGCCAATAGGCCGCTGACCAGGCACGATGGAGCGACTACCCAGCAAACTACCCATCTTGCTACCCGTGACTCGCAGATGAGATACCCACGGAGCTACCTCTGGGAGCCTCGTGGGAGGCTCCTTCCCCGGCTGGCGCTATGGGGGATGCGTCGTCCGCGGCGGTTCGCGCGCCGAGCCGGACCGAAAGGGGCTCCTGACGCCTTGCCAGGGTCAGGCCGCGCGCATGAGGTCTAGCACGTGAGCGCCCAGTCGTGCGGTACCGGCTGGGGGAGAGGTGAGGCAGGCGGCGGTGACTCGACTTTCTGCTTCCAGCTCGCGCACGTACTGCGCCAGACGGGAGACCAGTCGTGACAGCCGGCGCCGCACTGCGGTCGCGGTCAGCCCCCAGTCCGCACCGATGGCCGCCGAGTGCGACGACATGCCCGGCGTCGGGGCGTAAGCGCGGGCCAGGAGCTGCGCCTCCTCCCGGCTGATCACCGCATGCGCCACAGCGTCGGTCAGCAGCAGCAGAACATCCTCCGTGCTCGTCGGCCCCGTCTGCTCGCTGCTCTGTGACGAGAGCGCATCGCCGAACTCGTCCAGGGGTAGCTGGACCTCCCGCAACGCCGGCAGGGTGCAGGCGGAGCTGCGGTGGTCTTCCCTGCGCTGCCCCCAGCGCGCCACCCAGTGCTGCTGGGTCAGACGCAGAGCCTCCAGTGCCAGGTTGGCGGCCACCCGCTGACGTCGCCGCCCGATCGGGTAGTCCATGACCGCCTGCCACAGCCCAGCGAAGACCTGAGCCTCGACCTCGTGAGACTCCGCTCCGGTGACGCGTACCTGATTCACCGCCAGGCGGACTGCCCGTCCCATGAACTGGTGCACCAGCACCCGCCCAGCCAGCTGCTCGCCGCGCTGGGCCAGTGCGAGCAAAGCCAGGAGCATGGCATCGGCCTTGTCCGGTGCGGCCGCATCCATGGCGGCCACCAGCTCCGCCAACGAGCGCGCCGGCGGCAACGCCGACTCGGGGGCCGCCCACTGGGCAACTGCTTGGTCGCTGGACGGTAGCTCGCACAACTGGCCCCACTCACGGTTCAAGGCGCGCACCAGGCGCAACTCCAGCGGCTGGCCCGCCTGGCTCGTCAGGAGTGCATGGTGGCGAGCGCCGGTGTCGGTGTGTGGGTGGTCGTCGATGGTGAATGCGGTGGTCATGGTGGGCTCCTTGGTGGGGGAGCTCTTGACCGTCCTCACCGCCTCTTGCCGCTTGTCTTGCCGTGGGCCTGGCCGGTGGGTCGGCGGGGCTTGCCGAGAGGTCGGAAAGGCTTGCCGGGCGGGGTGTCGCCGCAGGTCAGAGGCCCTCACCGGGAGAGTGTGATGTGCATCACATGAGGCGGTTTGGGGTCATGCCGGCCGGCTGTCACAGCGGGATGCGCGGGGCTACCTGCCTTCGGTAGCAGCCATCTGACTCCTCGCCCCGCCTTTGGAGGCATCGCCGTGACCGAACCCGCTCCCCGTATCAGCCAGCCCGAGCCCTGCGTCCAGCTCACTCGTCCGGTCCCCGTTGAGCCGCCTCGCACCGGCTGGGTTGTCACCGGTGTGTCCGCGCCCGCCGATGGGCCGGGGGCCTACCGGGTGGCATCGGCGAGTGGCCAGGACCCCTCGGGTGAGGCAGGAGGCAGCCGGCTGGTGGGGGAGTCGGGGCTCGACGGGCGCCGGGACGGAGAACTCGGCGGGGGAGTCGGCGGGGGAGTGGGCGCAGACAGCGTCGAGAAGTCCGCCGACGATGAGTCCCCCGATGAGCCCGCCGACTCTGGCGAGGAGGAGTCCGCGGTCGCTGTGACCGCGTTGCTGTGCGACAGCGCCGAAGTGCACGGGGGACTGCGCCGGCTGCACCAGCTGATCGAGCGCGTCATGCACGCACCCTTCGATCCGGCCGCGGCCTCGCAGCTGTACCGCTACCTGAACGGGTCGCGCCGGCGAGCAGCCGTACAGGCGTGGAAGCGACTTGAGGCTGCGAGTGCCCCTACTGACTCCTGCGCTGACCGTGGTGCCGACCGCCCCGGTGTCGGCGCCGGAGAAGCTGAGGGCGGGGATGCAGATGCCGAAGCCCGTCGGGGTACTGGCCGGCAGGCGTCCCGTTCCTTGGTGCGGGCCCGGTCGCGGTGCCTGCCGCGTTGCCGGGCGGCGTCTGCGCCGATGGCGCCCACCGTGGGAGCGGTGCACGGTCGGTGTGCCTCGACGCCGCCGGGGCAGGGGGAGTGCGGTGAGCGCACATGTTGAACCTCGCGCGCCGAACCCTCCCGAAGACTGGGTCACCGCGCCGTGGCGCTGCGGGCCTGTCTACCCGCGGGCCGGTTGCGGGCTTGTTCGGCCGTGGAGCGCGGGATGCCTCGGCTGGGGTGCAGGTGCCGCGGGGGATGGGCTGGACTCCCGGTGCCGGGCACGCCGCGGGAGTGGCCCGCTTCCTGGTGCTGGGGGCGCTGGTGTGCGGACCCGTCGGGGTGGGGGTGAATCTGCTGGCGGGCCCGCCGACGCCGGCGCCGGCGGTGGTCGCCACTGGCGTGGGCACCTGGCCGGGGCAGGCCGCTGAAGTCGGCAACTTCGCGGCCGAGTTCGTGACGGCCTGGCTGACCACCCCTGCGGGGCAGGAGGACGCCCTGGCGTTCTACGTCCCTGACTCCCCGGCTCTGCGGCTGCCGCAGACCCCGGGGACCGTGCAGAACATCGCCGTGGCCGGCATCGAACGGCAGGGCTCCTATCGACCCCGGGAACGATCGGCTGCGGCTGATGAGTCCACCTCCCTGGGCGCGTACGCGGCGGCGGGAGCATCGGCGGCGTCTTCTGCTGCGACGGGGGCCTCGGCGTCGCCGTCAGCACAGTCGCAGTCACTGCAGCCGCGGTCACTGGCTACGGACATGGTTGCCTGGCAGGTCACCATCGCCGCGGATGTGGCCGAGCCCGGTCCCGAGGGTGCGTGGGTCATGGTGCGTCGGTACTTCTCGGTTCCCGTTCTGCAGCAGCCGGCGCAGCCCGGCGCGACCGCGTCTTCGGCTGCTGCGGCCAGTGCCTCCGATGACCCGGTCGATGACCCGGTCGATGACCCGGCCAACAACCCGGTCGATGGCCAGGGCGGGGCCTCGGTGGGGGAGTCGGCGGGGCAGCCGGTGGGCAGTTCTGCTCAAGGGTTGGCGGCTGGCGGTGGGTCGCCGAGTGGGCCGAGCCGGTTGCGGGCTTTGACGCTGCCTCAACCCACTGCGGGGCCGGCGTCGGGGGAGGGGGCGCGGCTGGCCTACCCCCAGCAGGTCAGCATCAGCAGTCCGCTGGCGCTCAGCGCGGGGGAGTTCCTCAACGCCTACCTCGCCGGTCAGGGCGACATTGCCCGTTACCTGTCCCCCGGGGTTCAGCTGCAGGCGCTGACCCCCAGGGCCTACGCCGCGGTGAGTATCGCGCAGGTCTACGCCCGTCAGAGCGAGCCGGTGCAGGACGAACCGAGCGACGGGCAGCGTGTGCAGGCCCTGGTGGGCGCCACCTTGACGGGCCTGGATCAGCAGCAGGTCGGCGCCCAGTTCGCCCTCGAGTTGACCGGGCGAGCCGGTCGCTGGGAGGTCAGCGCCCTGCCGGCGGTTCCCGCGCTGGACCTGGTGCCCGTGCCGTCGGGCGATCAGCGCTCCACGCCTTCCTCCGAAGCGACCGCGGGTCCGCCCTCACCGGCGGGCTCGGCCTCGGCGCAGTGAGCCACCAGCAACACCGCCACCACCGCAAGCAGCGCTGCGACCACCACAACGATCACCGTAACTGGAGGGACTTCGGCTCATGACCGTCTTCGACCGCATCAACGACTTCATCACCCAGGCCGGGGTGGTACTGAAAGCTGGGGGCGTCGTCATCGCGATCATCGCCTTCCTGGTGATCATCGGATGGGGTACCAAAGCCACGCTGGGTCGCCTCGTCGTCGGCGTCGTGGTCGCCGGCGCGATCATCACCGTCATCGCCAAGCCGGACCTGCTCAAGTCCGATATGGACAACACCTTCGCGGCCCCGGCCGCCGGCCTCAGCGCCCAGTACGACACCCGCCACAGCATCCAGCCGAGCGCGCCCCACGACGAGACCGGCGATGGGAAGGGCGACGGCAGCGATGAGGCCGTCGGCCTGTGGCGGGGCGGTGGGGGAGAGGGGCTGCAGGCGGCCACTTCCGCGGCCGGGGGCGCCCGGTGAATCCCGGGGAGGGCGATCTGCCCCCGGGGTACCGCATCACGCGCTTCTACACGATCGCGCGACGGTTCCCCACACTGATCGGGCGGATGCCCAACGGCGGCACGCTGCCCTTCGGCCCCTACACCGTCGGTCAGTTCCTGGCCATCGTCGCCCTGCTGGCCGGGGGGTTCCGCACGATGCCGCTGTGGGGAGGACACCGCGGCCTGGTCGTCAACGCCATCGTGCTGGGCTTCGTGATCGTCGCGGTCGTCACCTGCATGCGCCAGGTGCCCTGGCGTGGCCGCGGCCCGCTGCCGATCCTGCGCGGGGCGCTCTTCGGGTACAGCCGCACCGCCGGCAGCTACCGCGGTAAAGCCCTGCCCGGCCCTCACACGGTCACCGTCCACCCCCGCGTCGTCATCGCCGGCGAGGCCGTCATGGACGCCGCCTACGCCGTGCTCACCCAGCAGCGGTCCCAGGGCGAGCAAGCGACCGCCGAACCCAGCGCATCCCCTGCGCCTGTCCTGCCCGCCCCGGCCACAAGCAAGAAGAGCCACGTCGCGGGCGAGCACCGATCCGGGCGGCCGGTGACGGGCGGGCGCAGCCGGCGTCCCCGGCCGGCTTCTTCCCGGCGACAGGCCTCTTCCCGGCGCGCGGCGCACCCGGCCCGCACGGCCCTGCCGGCGGCACCAATGACGCCGTGCCCGCTCAGCGGCGTGCAGCGCCTGCGCGCACGAGCCACCGCTCAGGAAACCCTCGAACCCGTCACGAGCGCAGCGTCCAGCTCGCCTGGCAGTGAACGGGCCCCTCGTGGCCCGTTGTGACCTGCCGCGGCCGTCCCGGCGCGCGCCGCCGAGCGCTCCCGAGCGCTTCTGAGCGCCGCCCGTCCTGTCCCGACCTCCCGATGCAAACCCCTTAGAAGGCAGGCGAGAGCATCCATGGACCACCCGATCCAGCACCTGTGCGGTCACCTGCTGTTCTCCCGCGACGGAACGGTCTGGGCGACCTGGCGGCTGCAGGGCCAGGCCTACGGCCGGCGAGCGGTCTGGGAGAAGGAACGCATCCGCGTGCTGCACCAGATGCTCTACCGCAGCCTGGGTGGGGAATCCCTGCACCTGGGCCTTGAGGTCGACACCGACCCCGTCGCGGTGGTGCAAGCCATGCTGCGCGGTTTGAGCCAGCCGCTGGCGGCCCTGCCGGAGTGGGCCAGCGAGGTCGAGGCCACCCTGGACCGGCTCGAAACCGACCTGGTCTTGTCCGAGCGCACCTACTGGCTGTCGGTGCCGCTGCGCAACACCGGCGCCTCCGTGCTGACCGAGGCGGCCCGATCCGCCCTCACCTCGCTGCTGAGCCAGGTCGGCGCTCCCCGCCGCGCCCCGGCCGTGCCGGTGCTGGCTGAGCGGCTGCAGCAGGCCGCCGAGATCCAGGCGGTCATCCCCGGCCCGTTCCAGGCCCGACCGGCCAGCTCAGCAGAACTGGTGTGGATCTACCGCCACGCCCAACTGCGCGGCCTGGCCGGTGAAGCAGTAGGGGAGGAGGTCTGGCTGCCGGAGACCCCGCAGACCAGCCAGATCGAGCAGTTCCTGTCCCTCGGCACCGGCAGCACCGATGTGGAGGACGGCGAAGACGACGGGCACGACGGGAACGATGTGGCGCCGGTGGCGCACCTGCAGTCCCCAGGCCGCATCGGCTGCCCGATCCTGGACGAAGCAGCCGTCACCGACATCCCGGCACAGCCCGGGCGCGGCTCGCTGCGGGCCAGGCTGCGCCGCCTGCTGCCCTCCCAGCGCACAGTCCTAAAGATCACCGACACCGAGGACCAGGCCGCCTCCTACCAGAGCCTGGCGGTACTGGCAGGCACCCCCACCGCCGGGGCCCTGTTCCCCGGCACCGAGTGGCTGGGCATGGCCGAGCAGGCCGGCGTACCGGTGGACTGGGCGGTGCGGATGCGCAACAACGCCCGCGAAAACGTCCTGATCCGCAACCAGCGCGCAGTCAAGAACCTCAACGACCAGTACGAGCAACGCGAAGGGGAGGTCACCACCGGCAGCCACGAACTGGACGCCGTGGCCGCGGCGTTGACGGAGTACCAGGCGCGGCTGGCCAACGAAAAGCTCGAGGTGGAGCTGGAGACCATCACCGTGCTGGCCACCAGCGCCGGCACCCGCGAGCAGGCCCTGGCCAACGGCGCGCAGCTGGTGCGTCACTACAACGAGTTCGACCACCGCCTGCTGCGGCCGCTGGGGCAGCAGCACCAGGCCTGGTGGGCGATGCTGCCGGGTACCGGCTGGCCCACCGCGTTCAACGATCTGGCCCAGATCTGCCTGGCCGAAGGGTTTTCCGCGGCCGTGCCCATGGTCTCCAGCCAGCTCGGTGATGGGCAGGGCGCCTTGTGGGCGCTGAACGAGACCACCCAGGCCGCCTCCCCGGTCCTGATCGACCTGTTCACCACGATCCTGGCCAACTTCTCCGCCGCGATCGCCATCGCCGGGGAGCTGGGCAGCGGCAAGTCCTACTCGCTGAAGTCGCTGGCCGGGGCGATGGTCGACCGCGGCGCCCGGCTGGTCACCATCGACCGCTCCCAGACTGCCGAGTACGTCTCCTTCGCCCGCTCCCTGGGCGGCTGCACCCTGGCCGCCGTTGTGGACAACCCCGACGCCGGAGTGCAGTTGGAGTACAGCCTGGACCCGTTGCGGCTGTTCCCGGGCAGGGACGGAGCCCGCATCACCCAGACCCTGCTGACCCCGCTGCTGGCCATCGACGCCAACAGCGACGTCGACCTGGCCCTGACTCACACCACCGCCCCGGACTACCGCGCCGCCCACCGCATCGACAGCCTGGCCGACCTCAGCCAGCACCTGCTGTCCGGGGCATGCACCGTCGTGGGAGCAGGCGAGCTGGGCCGCAAACTGCGGGCCTTGCAGACCAAGGACTACGCACGGGTCCTGTTCGACCAGACACTGCCGGCGCTGAACCTGCACGCCACCCGCGCGCTGGTGTTCACCACCTACGGCCTGCAGCTGCCCTCACGTGAGGAGCTGCTGAACGAGCACCTGTTCAAACGGCTCAGCCCGCACAAGCACTTCGGGCGCGCCATGTACGCCCTGCTGATGGCCCTGGCCCGCAGCCTCGCCTTCGCCAACCCCGACGAGCTCGTCTTCTTCGTCAGCGATGAGTGCCACCACATCACCGCCTCCATCGAAGGCGAAGAGGAACTGACCACCTTCATCCGCGAAGGCCGCAAGAACGGAGCCGCCGCCGGGCTGGGCTCCCAGGACTGCGCCAACGACTTCGGCAACGAGACGCTGCGCGGGCTGATCCCCTACCGGCTGGTGATGCGCCTGACCGATGAGAACCTGGCACATAAGGCGCTGGAATGGATCGGCCTGGAAGACACGCCCGAGCACCTGGAGGAGATCACCACCGGGTTGTCCCCCCGCGACCTGAACAACCCCGACGGACAGGTCGCCCCCGAACGCCGCGGCGAAGGCCTCTTCCGCGACTCCTACTGCCGCCTGGGCCGCGTCCGGATCCTCGGCCCGGCACTGCCCTCGCGGCGCGTGGCGTACTCCACCACCCCCAAGCGGGCCACCTCACTGCACCAGCCCACCGCCCCCGGACAACCCCCAGCCTTCCCGCCCTCGCCGACCGCAAGCCCTGCACCGGCGGCGCCGGCGGCCTCTGCGACCAGCCTCACGGTCGGTCCCACCCGCCCGGCGGGGACTGCTCCGGTAACTCAGGCCTCCACAGCTCCGACGATGTCAGCCCCACCGACGTCGGGCACTGGCGCGGCGACGCCCTCACGGAGCCGGACCGCGAGCGCCGTCCCGGACCAGGTGACTTCATCCTCGACCGGCACGTCGACTGGCCCGTCGCCCGTCAGCGAGGCGGGAACTGTCGAGAGGTACGTCGAAGCGCCGGGCGCAGGAGCCGCCGCGAAGGCCGCGGGTAAACCCGTCTCAACGCTGCCGGTCTCCCGCCGCAGGCCCACTCCTTCCAGCGGCCCCACCAGCGCGCCCAGCTGCACAGCCACCCGATCGGCGCGCAGCACCAGCGGGCCGGTGCAGGACGTCGGGGAAGCAGGTTCCCGGGCGTGAACGCGCTCATCTCCACTGCCCGTACCGGCCGCGTCGGCCACCGTCACCTCACGCCACGCGGCGCTGGCGAGCAGACGGTGCGGGGGCGTTGCCGCGGCTGGGTAGGCCGTGGGCTGCGGGTGAGCGGGTGGCTGTTGGTGGGTGTCGTGCTCAGTGTGCTGGTCGCGGTCGCATCGAGCCCGAGTGCGCAAGCAGCACCCGCAGCACCAACACCGGCACAGCCGGCCGCCACGGCCGATCCTCTCCTGACGCGCCCGGAGCGCACTGTCATCCCTCCTGCTGAGGCGCAGGGGCCGGCCGCTGAGGACGGGCAAGCCGGTGGCGCCGATGCCGGCGGGCCGAGTTCGGCGCCTGCCGACGGCGTCGACGGCGAACCCGGCCCTGAGGCCACCGTGGCGCCGGGAGAACCGGCAGGGCCCACCGGCTTTGGGGATGGGGTCGGCGCAGGGGGAGGGAACACCGCCGACAGCGGGGCCTTGGGGCCGTTGGATGCCGCCGACACGCATGACCTGTCGATCAGCCAATACCAGCTGTCGGTCGACACCGGCGGAACGACCAGCCCGCAGAAGCTGATCACCAACGGAATCTTCCTGCAGGGCCTGTGGGAGGCCTACCGGTGGACGGTCGGGGCCGGGGTGGCCGTCATCAACCTCACCCTGCAGATGCAGTGGGTCGAATGGATCGTCGATGCGGTCAACCCGCTGGCGATCACGCTGAAGCGCGACGTGGTCGACCGGCTGGGGGTGCTGCAGCTAAGCCTGGCGGCGATGGCGGTCTGGGTGACCATCATCGCCGCGGTGGGGCGGTACGCCCGCGCGATCAGCCAGCTGGTCATCTCCACCGCCCTGGCGGCGCTGGCCACGGGGGTACTGGCCAACCCGGTGGCGGCCATCACCGGACCCGATGGGCTGCTGTACACCGCCCGCGACGCCGGGCAGGCGGTGGCTACCTTGATCACCAGCAACGGGCAACGCACCGACCCGGACCCCGACCTCATCGGTCGCCAGACCGGAGCGGCGCTGGTCGACACCTTCATCCGTGCCCCTCACCAGATGATCAACTACGGGCAGGTCATCGACGGGACCTCCTGCCAGCAGACCTACGACGAGGCGCTGGCCGGTGGGCCCTACGACTCCGACGATGACTCGGCGCGCTCGGCGCTGGGGGACTGCGATGAGGCGTTGAAGGAGTTCGCCGATGACCCCGGCTGGTCGGGGGTGGCGGCCATCGCCATCCTCACCCCCGCCGGTGGTGCCTTGGTGGTGCTGGCCATCGTGCTGTCGGTCCTGGTGCTCCTGGCGGTCCTGACGACGTTGTTCTACGCGGTCAAACTCCTCATCGACCTGCCGCTGGCGATCGCCGGTGGTGAACGTGCAGGGCTGTGGAGTTCGCTGACGAGCCTGCTCGGGGCGCTGCTGCTGACCGCGGCGTCGCTGGTTCTGCTGGCCATCTACTGTCTGGTCCTGCGCGCGGTGCTGGCCGCTGACGGCGACACCGAACTGCTGGCCCGGTTCCTGGTGGTGGATGCGATGGTGATCGCGTTCATCGCCACCACGCTCGGTGCCCGCAAGCGGATCGCCGAGCGGGCTCGCACGCTGGCGCACAAGGCCGCCCGCTTCAGCGGCGGCGGCAAGGCCCAGCCGGTGAAGATGCCGGGTCTGGCCCAGGTCCGGCAGGTCGCCGGGCAGGTCGCGGCCACCCGCACGGCCATGGGTCGCCTCGCCGGTGGCACGGCGTCAAATTCAACACCGGGCCACATTCAGAGCCAGGCCGCAGCAGGAGCAGGGGCGTCTGGCCGGGGCGGTCGAGGCGCGGGGGCAGGGAATCCGCTGCGGCGCAACGCCGCCGCTCGGGTCGCGCAGCGCCTGGGGAACAACCGCCTCATCAAGACCGGCCTGAGCGCGGCGAGCCTGGCCGGGGGAGCGGCGGGCCTTGCGGCCAAGGCCACACTCGGCGCACCCGTCTACGGTCCCCGCGCCACCCGGATGGTGAAGGCTGCCGCCAGCCGCCGGGCCGCCTCCGCACGCGCCGCGGTCGGCAAGAAAGTTGCCGACGGCAAGGCGTTCGCCGCCGAGTACCACGACGGGCTGGCCCTGGTGGCCCGTCCGGCTGCCGCGGCCGGTCGCGCCGCCGCCGGCAGCCGCGCCGGGCAGGCCCTGACCCGCAGTGGAGCCAGCGCCGCCCGGGCCGCGACCCAGGCCGCGGCCTCAGCGACCACCGCCGCGGCCATCACGTTGTCCACGCCCACTGGGCCGTCCACCGGTGGTGGCGGACCGGTGCCGCCGCGGCCGCCGGCGAGCAGCTCCACCCGCAACGCGGTGAGCAACGCCCCGCGGCGCGCCGCCCAAGCCCAACGGCGCCGGCTGCGGGAACAGGCCGAACACCACCGCGCCAGTCAGATCCCCACGACCAGCGCCTCCTCGGATCGTTCGCCGGTGCCCTCATCGCAGTCAGCGGGGGCCTCAGCACCGGTCGCCCAGGAAACCGCCCAGAAACCCGCAGGGGAGCACGGGGCGGGAACGACCGCTGCGACGCGCGTGGCGGATCGGCTCACCCAGCGCAGGCCGCAGTGAGGACCAGCGCCCCGACCCGGCCGGCGGGCCCTGCAGGACAGGACGAATCGACCACAGCCTGGAACGCCGCGACGACCCCACCACCCTCCAAGAACCGCGCGGTTTCCCAGGGTTTAGAGGTGTCGACGGCCTCGACGCCTGGCCCGCTGCGATGGGTTCTGGCCGCCACCGCGGCCGTACTGGTGGCCGGCGTCGCGGGGGTCGTCGTTGTCGTCCTCATCGCGGTCTCGGTCATCACCGGCGGTGGGGGCGGGATCTCGACCCTGGCGCCCGTCTCGGTGCCCGGCATCCACCCGGTTCTGCTCAGCGCGATGGGCCAGGCCACGGCCCAGACCGCCACGGTGGCGCCAGGCTGTGCGGGGATGCGCTGGTCGATCCTGGCCGGCATCGGGCAGGTCGAATCGAAACTGGCCGCCGGCCACGACATCAGCCCCGAAGGGCGCATCACCCCGGCCATCATCGGCCCGGCCCTGGACGGCTCCGGCGCCGGGGGGAACACCACCGCCATTTACGACACCGACGCCGGGCGGTGGGACGCCGACACCGTCTACGACCACGCCGTCGGCGCCTGGCAGTTCATCCCCTCCAGCTGGCAGATCTACGGCCGCGACGGCAACGCCGACGGGCTGGCCGACCCGCACAACGTCTTCGACAACGCCCTGGCCGCGGTCGTGCACCTGTGCGGCACCGGCCCCAAGAACCTGTCCGACCCCGTACAGCTGCGGCAGGCGATCTACGGCTACAACCGCAGCTGGACCTACGTCAGTCAGGTCCTGGCCGCCATCACCACCTTCGACCAGATCGGCCTGGCCGCCGGCGGCGCCGCGGTCTCCGAGGCCAGCGGCCGCGCCGCCGTGATCATCGCCGCCGCCCGCCAATGGACCGGCACCCCCTACGCCTGGGGTGGGGGAGGAGGCCGGCCCGGGACGAACGGAACCGTCATCGGCGGCCCCTCCGAAGGCTTCGCCCAAGGCGCCGGCACCGTCGGGTTCGACTGCTCCGGTCTGACCCAGTACGCCTACGCCGCAGCCGGCATCGCCCTGCCCCGCGTCTCCTCCCAGCAAGCGCTGCAAGGCATCCGTATCCCTCGCTCAGCGGGCCTGCAAGCCGTCGCTCCCGGCGACCTGGTCTTCTTCGGCACCAATCCGAGCGCCGGCACCGGTATTTACCACGTCGCCATCTACCTGGGCGCGGGTCAGATGATCGACGCTCCCCGCACCGGCACCGTCGTGCGTGAGGAAGCAGTCTGGATGGACTCCTACGCCGGCGCCGTACACATCCCCTGACACCCACAGCAGCGCCCCGCCAGGAACGCGCTGCCACAACCCAGCACCGCCGAACCGGCAGGAGGCGCCGCCACGAACCCGCTCCCGCGCCGCCGACAGTCCGGTGGCGCTCTCGATGACCCCGTAGTCAGCGACCCCGTACTTACCAACTCTGTACTCGATGACGTCAAAGACCACGCGGCGACGACGGTGCCGGCAAGCCCAGCTGACCAGGAACGCCCCGATCACGAGGGCCGTCCCAGACGCGCTCTTCTGCCCGCCGCGGCCGCCGCTGGCTGCCTCCTGATCGCCGCCCTGTGCCTACTCCCCGGCCTCTTCCCCGGCCTGCCAGATCTCGTGCACAGCGCCCATGACGCGATCCGTGGCGGCCGGGGGACGGCCCCGACAACGACTACGACAACCGCACCGATCCCGACCGCGAGTGCCACCACCCCCGCCAGCGCTGCAACCGACCGGCAGGCGGCTCCTGGCCGGCCGCTGCCCGGTGCCCCCGGCCCTGATCCGGCCGCCGCTGCCCCTGCAGGTGCGCAGCCCGCACCCGCAGGCACTGCGACACCAGCGGCGACACCAAAGGACCTGCTGGCCGGCCCGGTAGACGACGCCACGCTGGCCGACCTGATGACCCGAACCCTGCCCGATCGCCTCCAAGCCCACGATCCAGCAGCTACCAGCGGCCCAGAAGCCCGACACGTCATGGACCTGGCTTGGGACACCCTCGCCCATGACCTCACCGCCGGCGGATGGAGCCACCCGCACCAGCAGGCAGCAGTACTGACCACCACCGCGCGAGCGCCCGGCAACGGGCGCCTGCCGGCAACGGTGGCCGTGGTGTTCATGTGGAGGGCGACCACCCCTACCGGGGAGCCGATCGATCGCCGGCTGGCCACGGTGAGCCTGACCCGCGGCAGTGGCCAGTGGGTGGTCAGCACCATCGAAGCGCAGGCGCCCGGTTCCTAAGCCCTCCCCGGCGGCAACACGTTCCAGCGAAGGGTCCACCGGGCACTGAGACGCAAATGGCAGTGGGGCCGGCGCCGCCGCCTTCAGTGCCCGCGTTTCCCCAGCCATCAGGTAGGCCCACGACCGTGCGCTCGCCATGAAGGCGGAAACCAGAAGACGTCAACGGCCGATGCTCAGAGACGGTCGAGCATCGATCCGCGGCCGCCCGGGTTCGGCAAGAGCGGGCAGAGAAGGGCAGGTGCAGCAGTGTCGAAAGAACGGCGACGCGAGCTCTCCCCGCGTGAAGCTGCCCTCCTGCGAGCATCAACCTCTGGCTACCAGTTGTGCTCTGAGAACCGATCCGGTCCCTCCAGGCAGCCAGCCAAGGCGGTCAGAACGAGGGGTCGCGCCGACGAGATGTGGCCTGCCATGCAAAGAGAATGAGACAAGGCGAACATCGAAAGTCCTGAGAACCTCACGAGAACCTCAGCCTTTCGGTAATCGTATTGGTGATGTCAACTACTGCTCAAGGAGACGCACGGCAAGCCTTGCCGCGTGGCGATCGCACGAACGGGCCCGCGGCCACGCACGCACGAAGCATCCGCAGAGCCGCCGTCGACGCCGATCACAAGCTCAGGACGCGGCGCACCTGGCTGGCAGGCGCGGGCATCGCGGAGTGACCCCCGACGAGAGGTGAGATGGACACGACGGGAACCTTCGACGGCCCCACCTCACCGCCTGCGACCGAGTCCGGCCGCTGAATCTGGATCGGCCTGATGAGCCTGCTTAGCTGCCGGGGGAATCCGCACCCGACTGTGGGGCGCGACGCTTGAGGTGGTTGAGCAGCGCTCCGGACCGTTCACGGTGGCGTGAATCAGCGTGCGCCATCACTTCGACCGTCATCGGTGATGAGGTCCTCATCTGGCTGAAGGAGAAGGGCGCCAAGGCGGAGCGAGTGGGTGGCGCTCGCGACCGAGGGTCTGCAGTTAGGTCGCCCGCGAACGCAGCAGTATCCGGCCGGCGGCGGTCAGTTCGACGGTGAGGGGCAGCGCGTCGCCGGGCCACCACTCCGCGGCCAGCAGACCACGGGCGTCCAGGGCCTGGTACACCGCGACCAAGGCCGGCGCCGACTCCGGCTCCTCCAGCACCCGACCGTCCGCGGCGTGCTCCAGGACTGCGCGTTCGAGCCCGGACAGCATCACGACAGTCTCACCCATCCCCTCTCATCAACTCCATGATCGAAATCATCACGACAGCTCGCACCGACTCGCAGGTGCGCGCCGTGGACGGTGCGGGACTGGGCACTTGTCTTCGCACGGCGCCATCGTGCAGGGCTGGCCGACCGTGGCTTTCGCCGCGCCGTACCCCACCAGCAGGGCGCGGGCGGCTGCGGCCGTGCCTGTTCGTGCGGCCGCCGCGGCCGCCGGCTACTCATCGGCGGTGGTGGCGGTGGTGGCGGTGGTGGCGGTGGTGGCGGTGTTGCCCTCCGCTGGACTGCTCGTGGTGGGCGTGAGCGCCGCGGCGAGGGTCGCGGCGTCGGGCAGTGCCGCTTGCTCCTCGGGAGGCAGCCGGTCGTAGGTGTAGCTGGCCACGGCCATCGGCGCGGCGGCGCTGGCCAGGGCGTAGCGCACCGTCTCCTCCTTGGGGGCCTGGGTGCACAGCAGGATCCCGACGGTGGGGGCGTGCAGGTCCGGGCGGCGCAGCCGGTCATCGACCAGGGCCACGTAGGCGCCGAGCTGGCCGGTGTAGGCGGGGGAGAAGGCCCCCACCTTCAGCTCGATCACGACGTAGCGGACCTGCTCGATGGAGAAGAAGAGCAGGTCGATGACCATCTCGGTGTCATCGACGGGGAAGTGGACCTGCCGGCCGACGAAAGCCATTCCATGGCCGAACTCGGTCAGCGTCTCCTGCAGCCGATCGATCAGGGACTGCTCGACCTCGCGCTCGGCGGCCGGCTTGGTCAAGGCCAGGTGCTCGAAGATGTAAGGGTCGCGGGTCAGCTGCTGGGCCAGGTCGGAGTCCGGGGAGGGTAGCTGGGCGGCGAAGTTGGAGACGGCGCCGCCTTCGCGGCGGTGCAGCGCGGTGGCGATGTGGTGCTCCAGGACGTTGCGGGACCAGCCGTACTCCACCGCGCTGGCGGCGTACCAGTCCCGCAGCGAGTGCTCGTCGAGGCGGTCCAGCAGCAGCCGGACGTGGCCCCACGGAAGTTGTCCCACAGCTTGTGGGACGAATGCGTCTTCGACGGGCCAGGCGGCGGCGAAGGAGCGCATGTAGTGCAGGTTGGAGCGGGACCAGCCGCTTTGATCGGGGAAGGCGGTGCGCAGGTCCGCCGCGAGGCGGTCGATGACCTTGGCGCCCCAGCCGGCGTGCTGCTGCCGGTCCAGGATGTCGCGGCCGATGGACCAGTACAGGCGCAGCAGCTCGGTGTTGGCCGCGCGGGCGGCGCGGACTTGGGTGGTGCGGACCCGTTCCTTGAGCGTCTCCAGGAGCTGGGCGTAGCCGATGGGCTCGAGCTCGCTGTCGGTGCTCTTAGTCCTCGGGGTAGACATGGGCTGATCCTGACGTACGGGCTCACACCGGGTGACGTCGCCGTGCCGGGTGTGCCGACCGGGAAGTCCGCGGCCGACGCCTGGCGGGAGCCGGGCCTGGTCGGCGGCGCGCATCCGCAGGAACATTTTTGCAGCTTCAAATGTGCAGCAGGTGGTTGCACAATTGAAGCGTCAACCAACGTGAGCTGGGCCCCTCAAGGTCAGCGCCTCAGCGGCGGCGTCCCCAATCTGCGCCGCACCCCAACAGGGCCTCGCCCCACCCAAGGCCCGACCAGCCGGGGCTTGCGCTCGAATCCGCGAGCCAGACGGCGACGCCTCCGCCAGCGGCCCCGACCAAACGACATCACCGAGCGACCCATGCAGCGACGATGTCGCAGTGCCGATGTCGCAGTCAGGGCCCGGCGCCGTAGCCGTGGACCACGCCGCGCGGTGACGTAGCGCCGCAAGACCTGCCTCGGCGACGGCGCTCGCGGTGTCCTGACGTTGTCCCAGTCGGCAGTTCCTAATGGCGACGTCGCTGGCTGTCTGCGGAGCCAGCGACGACGACACCGACGAGCACCACAGCGTCTGCGTGGACAAGCGCACCCAGCAACGCACCGACGGCGTCCACTGCGACGACGACGCCCGTGCCGGCGGACTGCAGCGGATCTTCTTCGCGGCCTCGGCTGTGCGCCTTCGCGGTCGGTGAATGCGTCAGCACCGTCACACCCGCCGACGCCCATGTACCTGACCCGGGTAGCTGCATTTGCTACGCGATTCAGGAGTTCTGATGGCCCACTCACTCAGCGCTGCCCTGCTCGCCTCCTCTCACGCGAGTCGGACGAGGGAGACGGCAACGACCGGGACGGCTACGAGCGCTGAGTTGGCGTTCGGGGCGCGGCGTGAGCCCGCGATGGTGACGCGGGTAGGTGGGGTGTCGCCGCGGGCGGTGAGGTGGCCGGTGGCGGTGAGGTGGCCGGTGGCGGTGATGGTGCAAGTCGCGGCGGGGGTCGGCTGTTACGCCGGTGCGCCGTTGGTGCAGCTGGACTCGTGGGCCATGCCGGGGGCGGTCGCGGCCGCGGTGGCCGCGGTGGGCACGGGCTTTCGTGGTGAGCGTGCGCGCCGGCGCGGGGTGCTGAGCGACCAGCTGATTGAGGCGGTGGCCCCGCTGCTGGGGTTTCGCCGTCCCTCGCGCGAGCACGTGAAGGCCAGCCGCTGGCGGGGCGCCTGGGTGGGGACACCTGGACGGGTGCGGCTGGCCTACAGCCGCGGCAGTGTCAATGTGGAGCATCCGCGCTGGCAGCAGGAGGTACTCAGCACCGTGCGGCGGCTGCTGGGCCAGGAGTACGAGGTCGCCGGGCATGACCGGCGCCGGGGCTGGCTCACCTTGCGCCCTCGCCTGCCCGATGCGACGGATGTGGTGGCGACGTTGCCGGTGGTGCAGCGCGCCACCCGGACGGCGCGGGAGTTGCTGGGGCCGACGGCGGTGCTTGAGCCGATCTTGGCCGACGAGCTCGATGCGCAGGATCAGCTGCAGTTGTCTGCGGTGGTGATCGCTCATCAGGCCGGGACGCGGGTGGCGACGGCGGCGCAGCGGGCCCGGATCGAGCGCACGTTCTCGGCGATGCTGCCGGGGCGGTGGCGGGCCCAGTGGCAGTTGGAGGCCGACACCGTCCGCTTCGAGGTGCGTCCCACCCTGGCGGCGAGCGTGCCGCACCCAGCTCCTACCGGTCGTGACGATCCGGACGTGCTGCGCAACTACGACCGGGTCGCCATCGCGCTGGCGGTGGATGAGGACGGCCGGGAGGTGATGTGGCGTCCGGCGATCGATCCGCACCTGATGGTGGTGGGGGCCACCGGCACGGGCAAAACCGTGCTGTTGCACGGGGTGCTGGCCGAGATCGCCTCTTGGGGATGGCAGGTCTTCGTCAACGACGCCAAGAGCGTGGAGTTCCTGGGGTTCCGGCAGTGGCCGAATGTGCGGGCGGTGGCCACGTCGATCGGGGAGCAGGTGGCGACGATCCACTTGGTGCACCGCCTGATGGAGGAGCGGTACGCGGCGATCATCGACGGCCGCGCTCATGAGAGTGACTTCGAGCCGGTGGTGTTGGTCCTGGATGAGTTCCGCGACTTCTACGGCAACCTGATTGACTGGTACGCCCGGGTGCGCGTCACCGGCAAGGGAGGTGACCCGACCAAGGCGCCGGTGATCGAGAAGGTCAAGTCCATCGCCCGAAAAGGCCGCACCGCGCGGGTGCACCTGGTGCTGGGGACGCAGCGCCCGGACGCGGATTTCCTCAGTGGTGAGGCGTTGGCCACGGACACGCCGCTGCCCACCCCGCAGGGGTGGACCACGATGGGTGAGGTCGGCGTGGGGGACTTCGTGCTGTCCGAGCATGGCCGCCCGGTGCGAGTCGTAGCGACCACCGAGGTCGCGGTCGGTCGGCCGTGCTACCGGGTGACGTTCTCAGACGGATCCAGCATCGTCGCCGATGAGCAGCATCTGTGGGCGGTGCGTCGGATGAACCCGCAGAGCCTTAAGAGCCAGCAAGCAGGTGCCTGGCCCGCTGAGGGAAACGCCGATGACTGGTGGGCTTGGCCAGCTGCTGAGGGACGCGCGGGGCGGTCGCGCACCCTGATATGGGACAAGGATCGTTCGTCGCTGATCGAGGGCCTTCCTGGTGGGCTGGCCGGTTCCCGGGCCGCCGGGCCAGGCAGTGCGCTCCCCGATGACCCAGGCGCCGAGGCGCTGGTCGTCTGCACCGGGGACCTGGCGCGCACGGTCCACGGGCCATACGGGGGCGCCTACTGGTCCATCGCGGCCGCCGAACCGGTACAGCTGCCCGAGGCCGACCTGCTGGTGGACCCGTGGCTGCTGGGCTACTGGCTGGGAAGCGGGCACCAGGGGTGCGCCGCTATCGCGGCCGCAGACGGGGAGGCCATCGCGCGGATCGAAAGGCTGGGCCACCGGGCCAACGGCGATCCCTGCAGTCACGACGGCCCTGACGACGGTCAGGCGGTGGCCGCCGGCTGGCTCGGGCAGGGAAGAGATCGTCTGGATACCTCACTGCGAGCGCTGGGCGTGCTGTACGACCAGCACGTCCCCGTGCGCTACCTGCGTGCCTCGCGGGCTCAACGTGAGCAGCTGCTGGCTGGGCTGCTGGACGCGAACGGGACCTGCGCCGGCGGCGGCGATCACGCTGGCGGGCGGGCAAGGCCAGCGCAGGTCAGCTTTACGCACACCGAACGCCGGCTCATCGACGGCTTCGCCGAACTCACCGCTTCCCTGGGGTTCATCCCCACGGTCCACCAGGTCCCCCAGCAGGGACTGGACGAGCATCCCGGCTCGGTCGCCGATGGCCAGGCAGCCAGATCGAAGTGGGTGGTGCGGTTCACTCTCGACCGGCAAGTGTTCGGCCTTAGCGGTAAGCAGCGGATGCTGGTACCAGCCCTGCACGGTGGACAACATTGGACGACGCAGAGCCGGTGCGTCATCTCTGTGGAGCCGGTGCCGTCGGTTCCGGTGCGGTGCATCACCGTCGACTCACCGACCCACCTGTACCTGGCCGGGCGGGCGTTCATTCCCACGCACAACTGCCGCGACAACTTCCGCGCCCGCGTCTCCCTGGGCCGGTTGTCTCCGCAAGGGTCGATGATGATGTGGGACTCGCCCTCGGCGGCGGTCTCGGTTCCACGCGGCATCCGGGGGCGGGGCATCACCCTGGACAGCGACGACAGGCCCTGCGAGATCCAGACGTTCTGGACGCCCGATCCGCGCAAGGTCCGCCCCGACCAACACGCCGACCTCGACACGCTGCTGCGGCTGTGGCCCACCCACCGCGCCCATGAGCCGCTGGTCATCCTGCCTCCGCAGCCCTCGGATGCTGTTGAGGGGGACGAGCCCAGGTACCGGCAGTGGGCCGACGCCTTCTGCCAGTCGCGCGCCAACGCCGGGCCGGCCAGCACCGAACATCTTCGCCATGTGGCCCGCATCGTGCCGCTGGCCCTGCATCCGCAGGCCGCGCCGCGATCGACCATGTCACCGGCCTTCGCCAGCAGGGTCGCCGAGCAGGGGAGCGGGGAGTCGGGCGACGGGTTGCAGGGCGAGGCTCCTCGCGATGGTTACGGTGAGGACTTGGGCGAGAACCGTGGCGTTGGCGACGGGAGTGTCGGCAGCGGCGGTGGGGACGATGGGCATGGTGATGCCGGTCGCGGCGCGTGTCTCGATGCGGACCCGGTGCAGGCGTTGAGCGGCGCGTACGGTGAGGCCGTCACCGTCGAGCCCGATCCCGCCGGTCCACGCTTCGTCACGCTCCAGCCCCGCACCACCGGTCCAGCAGCCGGAAAGCGGAGGACGCCCGTTCCCACACGCGACTTCGCGACCGACGCCTCGCCCGGCCAGAGTGGTCAGCAGATGCATTCTGGGATGGGCGAAGTCACTGCTCAGGACCTCGACGATGCAGTCCTGAGTGGGACCACAGCATCGATTCAGCAAGCCGGGCGGGCCGATGTCGATGCCCGCCTCGATGCCGGCTTGGACGGCAGTTCCGATGACAACCGTGATGTCGACTTCGAGGATGGTTTCGAAGACGGCTCGGACGGCAGTGCAGACATTCACTCCTGTAATGGTTATGGCTCTGTGGAGGACCTCCTCATCGACGACTTGGAGGCGGGCATGCTGGTCCTGCTCGATGAGGACGGCGACCACTGGGCCGTGCTCGAGGATGATCCGCAGATCGACGTCGATGATGAGACTGCTCGCTGTTTGAACTGGCGCGACGACAACGACGAATCAGGTTCGCTGTCGGTCGACGCCGACGCTCTGGTCACCGCCAGGCGACTGCTCGAGGGCGCACAGGAGCCGCTGGAGCACCTCGAAGCAGCCTCCGTACCGCCTCGCGGCTGGGCGGCGCCCTCAGCGGTTTCGGACCGACACGGCCCATGCGACCCGCAGCAGGCAGTCATCGGCGGCTCCGGCAAGCCGGGGCGCTTGCGCATCGTGCGCTGAGGCTTTCCCTTCCCGGCGAAGCGGGCGCAGATGGCTGCTGCCTGGACCGACACCGTGAACGCCGTGGACGCGGTGCACGACGGAGTCCTTACGCATGCACCGAGGGCCTGACCAGCGGCAAGCGCGCGACTGCGGCGTCCATGCTCACCAGCCGCCACGGGGGCTGTGCACCGCCAGAGGAAACCCCCCGGGGTGGTGTCACAGATCTCACCAGGCGGCTACCTGCCGTAGGTAAGGACAGAACGAACCGACCTCGCCCCATCCAGCCGAAAGGCAGCCACGACATGACCCCAATCAACAGCACCTTCCCCGCTCAGTAGGAGGCTGCGATGAGTCGCTTCCCAGACCCTGCCATCAGCGAGCAGGACAGGATCGCCCTGGTCATCCTCGGTGCCCTCTTCGTCGTCGTCGGCGGTGCCGCCGCGACCTGGCATCGCCTCGTGACCGAACTGCTCGACCGGCGGATCCTTTTGCCGACCGGCCCCGACGTGCTCCTGGTTCTTCCCGCCGCCGGTGGCGCCGGCCTGGATCTGCGCCGAGCCGCGGTAGGCGGCGCGATGCTGCTGCTTGCCCTGGCGGCGGCGGTGGCCGGGCGCCAGCGCCGGCGGGCGCGTGAGGCGATGCAGGCCTCAGGCGGTGAGCAGCGGTGACTACCCGGCAGGCCGCCGGCCGACGCCCAGTCCTCGCACCGTTGCCTCAGCAGTGGTGGCGGTGTCCATGCGCTGCAGTTCGCCGGCCATGGTGGCCAAGGCCTGTTGGGCCTGCGGGCTCATCCGCGCCGCGGTCAGGGCGATCCCCCGCACCGTGCTGTTGCGCATGGCCGCCAGCACGGCGGAGTCGGCTTGCATCTGATCGAGAGGGTCGTCGAGGAAGAAGTAACTCATCGGGACCGAGAAGACCGCTGCAAGAGCCTCCAGCGCTTCCAGACTGGGATTGGTCCGGTCGCCGTTGCGTAAAGACAAAATGTAGGAAGTGCTCAAGTCATAGCCCAGCGACTTCGCCTTCTCGGAAATCCCTCGACCGGTCGAGGGGTGGCCTGAGGCGCCGGTGGTGCTGTCGAAAAGCTGCTGCAGGCGTCGAAGGACCAGCCGGTTTCCGCGGCCGCCGGTCGCACTGCCTGCCATCGGGGCCTCCTCGTGCCCGTCCGGCGGGCCCACACCTTCCACGCGCTGCCTCGCAGCCAGCGCCGCAGCGCACAGCACTGCATGATCACATTAGCGGGCGGCGGTACCGGATGCTCACTGGTTCAAGCAGGTCGCCCGGCCCTGCCAGCCAGCCCTTCGCCCCATCGACCGCGGGCGGGCGGCGGTCCAGACGGTGGTGCCGGGCGCTGGTCGTGGTCGACCGGTGAGGTGCCCCCGTAGTGCGACTCCGTCATCAGCGATCACTGCTGCCCTCGCAGGGGGATGACGGTGCGGTGCGGGCTCCGACGCCAGGCAATGAGCGATGCCGGCTCTGGAGCTAGGCATCTTCGGGCCGCTCATTTAGATGAACACGAAATTTCAGGCGCACCCTTCGATTCACTTTTCCTGGTCAATTTGTTGTGCACCCTCCTGGTCTCGCGGTCCGGGTCCTTCGTCGACCTTCGCCGCTGGTCGACCTGATCGGGGCAGCAGCACCATTCGACCGTCACCGCGCCCCTTCGTTTGGAGGTTCTGGTGCTGCGGCTTCGAGGCAGATCGATGGGAAGGGACATTCATGCGTCGCCCCGGCCCAACCTGTCCCGCGTCGACGGAGCCCACCGATCCTCGCCGCTCCTCCCATGCCACTGTTCGAGCCGAAGGAACCGACCATGCGTCAGACCCTGACAGCGCCAGCGCCCGCACTAACGCCAGCGCCAACATCAGCACCGAAGATGGGGACAGCGACTACCAGGGCGTCAGTAGACCCGCTCCTGCGAGTGCACTGGTCGGTGGAGGCCGCGAGCCGGCACCGGCTGCTTCAAGAGGTCAACGCCGAACGGGCCCAGCTGAAGCAGACACGCATGCGCGGCTGCCAAAGCGATCCCGAGCTCTTCTTCGCCGAAGATCCTGCAGCTCAACGACAAGCCCAGCGCATCTGCTGGGATTGCCCGGTGCGCCGGCGGTGCCTGGAAACCATCCTTCGCCTCGAAGTCGGCGCCACCTCCAGCAACGGCACCTACAGCCAGGGAACCGCCGGGGGCACCACGCAGCAGGCGCGCGACCGCCTGGTCCGCCAGCTCCGGCGACAACCCCACCGCCCACGCCGCCGGCGTCGGACGCAGCCGGCGGCCCGCACCGTCACCCAGGACGGCGCGGCAGCGCCGCCCTCAAGGAGCGCCGCCACGCCGGACCATCTGCAAGAGCCGACCCAGCCGACAGCCCACACGTGACGCGGTCGGGGTTGCGCCGAGGGATGACCATGGGGTTGACTCGGAAATCACCGATCGAGCTGAACTGGAGGACAAGGCATGAGCATCACTGCCGCCTTGGTTCCCACCGTCGCCGATCGAGTACCCGCCACCACGCAGGGCTGACCCCCCGGCAACGGCCTTCGCCGTCACCGCTGAACCGCACGGAGCTGCGCGGCGGCGGAGGGTCGTTCCCCGCGCATACCCCCACACCTCGGCAGAACCTCGCCGGCAACACAACCGACGAGACAGCCAGTGGCGCAACTAACGACGGTGCCGGCGGCATCGCTAGACACTGCGCCACCCTGCGCGGGTGTGCGCCTAACCCACCTCTCGCGAACCCGAACCCTTGGAGTAGTCCTCATGAACACTGCACTCACCCAGCACGAAACCTCGGCGATGAACACCTACCGACGTCATGCCCTGCAGCACCTTGCTACCCCAGGCGACGACAACGGAGAGTTTCTTAGCCACCTGGTGTCCCGCTATCTGCTGCACTTGCGCGATGGCCTCGGTCAGGCAGGCGCGGAAGCGGCCGCTGCAGGAACGCCGTCGACCCCAGACCTGCTGGAAAGCCTGGCCACCTTGTTCACCTCCATCGCCGATCGACGGTCTTTGACCTCGGACGATCCTGCCCTGCAGGCGGTGGCGCGCGTCCTGCTCCAGCCCGCGAGCGCCCATGCTCGCCTGGAAGGTGGCCTGCAGGAGACACCGCTGCAGGGGCGGGACCGCTGACGCCTGGCATCGCCCAGCTCGGCGCTGATCAAGTGCTCGAGAGGCGCTCTTCGACGGAGACGGCGACAGTGCAGCCATGATGCTGCCGACATCGATGCCGAGCCCTGATCGTTCTGCGCTGGCGGCCAGGGACGTCAGTGAGGCAGACGCCGTCACGCAGGAGATGGTCGAGGTTCTGGCTCAGTGGTGGTCGCATCTTCCTCACGGGATGCAGCGACGGCTGCTGCCACTAGAAGCCGATGAGGTGCTTCCGCGGTCGGTGGCCGTCGAGCTGGCACGGGTGGGGGTGTCCTGCCCGCTGGCGCTAGTCAGCGAGCAGGGAGGACGGCAGGTTCGGCGGGCGTTGCCGCCGCCGGCGCTGGTGGCCTTGCTAGTGCGTGAGCGGCGCGCTCGAGCTCTGGCTGTGGCCTCTGCACAGCCTGCTGCCTAGCCCGGCCGGGCTGATCCGGTGGCTGGGCTGATCCGGTGGTGCGCCGACCCAGCCGGTGCAGAGGTAAACGCCGGTGGCCGATCATTTAAAGGTGAGCATTGAACCGGCCCCAGGCGCCTCACAGCGGGCCCGTCAGGCACGGACCATCCCCACCGCGCACCGGCACGGCCGGCCCTGGACTGCGTCCGAGGACCGGGAGCTGGCCGCCTGCAGCGCTGATGAGGAGCTGGAGGCTTTCGCGGTGCGCTGGGGGCGACGGTTCGCCTCGGTGGAGCAACGCCGTCGGCGTCCCCGCCCCGGCCCATCGACCAGCCCATCGACCCGCCCGTCAACGTTGCCGACTGGCACCGGGTGGATCCGATGACGCTACAGCCGGCGCACGACGGGGTGAGGCTGCTGCCGACCGATTCGCGGGACATGACCCCACCGGCTGTGGCGTGGGCGCGGACCGTGCTAGGGGTGGTTCGTACCGTGCCTCGCGCCCAACTGCCGGCACCCTCGCGGACGTCGCTGACCAGCGTGGTGTGGACGCTGGCCGCGGCGGCGGATTGGACCGCGACCATCCCCGGTGATTTCACCGCGGTCGTGCTGGCCGGTGAGGCGGGCGTGGGGGATCGGGTCTGGCAAAAGCGGACGGCCTGGCTGCGCCAGCACGGCTTTCTGCAGCACGGGCGCCGCGGCCTGCGCGACGGCTGGCAGCTCACCACCCCGGACGTGAGGACCTGACGCATGCCCGCCGGGCTGCCTCAACCCGCACGACCGGGACACCGACAGGAAGAGCCATGTGCACGACCTGACCTTGCATCCCAAGGTCGATGCCTGCGGCTGACTCAAATCCCTCTAGGGCGTGTCGGGTCTGTGGCAGGCCGTCACAGGCGGGGAACGAACAGCTCGCCCAGCATGGCCCGTTCGATCAGTTCGGCGGCGTGGGCCTGCGCCCGCAGGTCCCGGCCCACCGCGGTCACTGCTGCCAGATGCCGCCGGTGGGCGTCGGGGTCAGGGGCCTGCTGCACCTCACGCAGTCCTTGCCAGCTTGCGCGGGCCGCCTGCAGGTTCGCCTGTGCCCACTGACGGAACCACCAGGTGAGCATCAGCGGGTGCCGGCGCAGCGTTTCGTACTCCGGCAGGTGCCACTCCGGTGCCCCGTGGCCCAGGATCCAGGCCACCGCGCTCAGTTCCCAGTCTTCGATCGCCGGGGGGAGCACTTGCGCCGGCCAGCCTGGGGGCACGTAGCCGCTGCGCTGTGGCGCGCCGGGGTCACCGACCTGGCGAGCGCGCCCGCGGTGGGGGCTCATGAGGCCGGTGTCCTCGGGTCACGGCTGTCGTAGGAGGGGGAGTTCACCGCGGCGGATACCTCGAGACTGTCCGGCCCCGGTTCGGGCAGGGCGTGAAGGACCTGACGCACCAGGTCCAGTCGATGCGGTGCGGTTGCTGGTCGATGACCTTCTGACCGCCGGAGGCGTGGGTGAGGTCGGCGGGGTGGAATCGAACGCCTCGACCGCACCTTCCCCTCAGTCTGTCGTCCGCGTCGGCGATTCACGGTCAAGCCCCTCGGGGCGAGGATGCTGGTCGGCGTAGGTGCCGACATGAACGGTGTGGACGGCGGCGACGCGCCCCTTCTGACCACCCCGCCGGCACCCACCATCATCACTTCCCATTCCTGTTGTTCGTACGCTTGTTCGAGTATGGCTGATCCGCACACCGTCCACCTCGCGCAGGCGCCCTGGCCGGACCGAGGGCCGGACGTCACCGTGCCCGCCGGGTGGGTGCGGGTCCGGATCCGGGCGCGCTTTCGCGACGGCTACGTCGGCGAGGTGCTGGGCTGGGTCACGGCCTGGCCGCGGCGTGCGGTGGAGTGCGTCTTCTTCCACCCCGATCCCGACATATGAGGCGGGCTGTACCGGCTGCTGCGGGCCTGCAGAGCTTCCGGGCTGTGGCGACTGGGGCAACTGAGGTTGGGTCTGCACTGCGCGAAGCACTAAGTGTTCGGGCAGCTGCGTCAGTTTCGGCGGCGCCGACAGCGTGATGGTCAGCGGGTGCGGCTTTGGCTTAGCGGGCTATCGGTCACCGTAGGATTCCCCGGGTGGAAGCGACGAAGCCGATGCGCGTGCGGGGGGGCTCTCCCAGCATGGTCGAGGTGGCGACGCTGGCTGGTGTCTCGGTGGGCACCGTGTCGAACGTCCTGAACCACCCGCACAAGGTGCGGCCGGCGACGATCGCGAAGGTGCGCGACGCCATCGAGCGGCTGGGGTTCTCCCGGGAGAGCTCGTCTCGCCCTGTGCGGACGAACCCCAGCATGGTGCAGGTGGCGGCCGTGGCCGGGGTGTCGGTGGGGACGGTGTCCAACGTCCTGAACCATCCTGAGCAGGTTCGGCCGGCGACGCTGCAGAAGGTCCAAGCCGCCATCGAGCAGCTGGGGTTCACTCTCAACGCCAACGCCCGTTCCCTGGCCGGCGGGGACAACCGGATGATCGGTCTGGTCGTGCCGGACTTGTACAACACGTTGTTCGTCGACATCGCCCGTGGAGCCCAGCGGGAGGCGGCGGCCCGGCAGGTGAGCCTGCTGGTGACCAACAGTGACCGCGACGACGCCCAGCAGGACGCGCATCTGGACCTGTTCGAGAGCGCCCGGGTGCGCGGGGTCCTGCTCGCCCCGCTCAGCGACCCGGCCACCGCCGGCGTCCAGCGGGTGCGCCGGCACGGCACACCGGTCGTCGTGTTGAACTACGACTCCGGGCGGTCGGACGGCTGCACGGTCCTGGTCGACAACGAGCAGGTGGGGTACCTGGCCGCCCGGCACATGCTGGAGCTGGGGCGCCGGCGGATCGCGTGGGTCAGCGAACTGAACGACCTGCAGCCGGTGCACGAGAGGCGGGCCGGGGTCCGGCGGGCCGTGCAGGAAGCCGGCCGCGGGGTCAGGCTGCTGGAGATCGGCACCGAGGTCCTGGGGGAGTGGGACGGCAGCACGGCAGCCGAGGAGATCCTCGCCCTGCCGACGCATCGGCGGCCCGACGCCGTCATCACGGTCACCGACCTGTTGGGCGCCTCGGTCGTGCAGGCTCTGCACGAGCGGGAGGTGTCTGTCCCCGGGGACATCGCGGTCATGGGTTGTGACTACGACGCGCGGGCCTGGGGCGGTGCGATTCCGCTGACCACCGTCCGTCTGGAAGGTGAGGAGATGGGAGCGGCGGCGGTGCGGCTGCTTGCCGACGAGTTCGCCCAAGGCGACGACCACGTCCACCGCCGGGTCGTCGTGCGCCCGTCACTGCTGGTCCGGGAGAGCAGCGCCGGACGTACGGCCCGCTGAGGCGGGAACCCCAGGCGGCCTATGCCTTGACGAAACGTTGCCCACGACGTACGTTCATGCCGTTCCAGTAATGAAGCGTCTCACTCAATCCGCTGGTTCCTCGCCTCCCGGCGACCGTCTCGATGTGGAGACCCCCGTGGCCCCTCGCCCCACCCGCACGCGCACCCTCAGCGGCCTGGCCGCCCTCGCCCTGGCCCCGCTCATCCTGTCTAGCTGCAGCGCAGGAAGTCTCGGCTCCTCCGACGGCGAGGAGGGGAAGACGTCGATCACCTTCCTGGTGGACAACGCCCCGCAGACCGTGTCGACCGCCGAGGCGCTGGCCGACGGCTTCAACGCCTCCCAGTCCGACGTCACGGTCGAGGTGGAGACCCGCCCGCAGGGCGCGGACGGCGACAACCTGGTCAAGACCCGGCTGCAGACCGACAGCATGGACGACGTCTTCGCCTACAACAGCGGCTCGCTGTTCCAGCAGCTGGCGCCGCAGGCGACCCTGACGCCCTTGACCGGTGAGTCCTTCCTGGACGGGGTCGACGACAGCTTCGCCCCCCAGGTCAGCGCCGGTGACCAGGTCTACGGGGTGCCCATGGGTACCGCCTTCGGCGGGGGAGTTCTGTACAACCGCAAGGTCTACGAGCAGCTCGGCTTGCAGGTCCCCACGACGTGGGCGGAGTTCATCGCCAACAGTGAAAAGATCAAGGCCGCCGGCATCGCCCCGGTCGTCCAGACGTACGGCGAGACGTGGACCTCGCAGCTGCTGGTCCTGGGCGACTTCCACAACGTCGCCGCCGCCAATCCCGCCTTCGCCGCCGACTACACCGCCGGCAAGGCCAAGTACGCCACCGATCCGGCGGCCATCCAGGGTTTCCAGCACACCCAGCAGATCCACGACGAGCAGCTCGTCAACTCCGACTACGCCTCGGCCAAGGTCGAGGACGGCATCCGCATGCTCGCTGCGGGCGAGGGTGCGCAGTACCCGCTGCTGTCGACGAACGTCGCCACCATCCTCAGCGTCGCCCCGGACAAGATCGGCGACATCGGGTTCTTCGCCCTGCCCGGCCAGGACGCCGCGACCAACGGCCTGACCGCCTGGTTCCCCGGCGGGGTGTACGTGCCGAAATCCACCACCGGCGAGAAGCTGGAGGCGGCCAAGAAGTTCCTGGCCTACCTGGTGACCCCTGAGTCCTGCGACATCCAGTCCACCGAGAGCGTTCCCACCGGGCCCTACCTGGTCGACGGCTGTGAACTGCCCACCGACGTCCCGCAGATCACCAAGGACGTCAGCGCCTACTTCGACTCCGGCAAGCAATCGCCTGCCCTGGAGTACGTCTCGCCGATCAAGGGCCCGGCCCTGGAGCAGATCCTGGTCGAGGTCGGCTCGGGCATCCGCCCCGCCGAGGACGGCGCGGCCCTGTACGACCAGGACGTGGAAAAGCAGGCCCAGCAGCTCGGACTCGAGGGCTGGTGAGCGCCACCGCCCGCTCCGTCCCGGCTCCCGGCGGCCGGGACGGGTCAGCTCCAGAAAGGTGACACGCGTGGCCACCACGACGTCCGCAACTCCCGGCACCACCTCCACCGCCCCGGCCCACCGTGGCCCGCGGCGGCGGCGCAGCCCCTACCCGGGCTGGTTCTACGCCCCCGCCGCGGTGGTCTACGGCCTGCTGTTCCTCATCCCGACGTTGTTGTCGTTCTACTTCGCCCTGACCCGGTGGACCATCTTCACCTCGGAGTTCATCGGGTTCGGCAACTTCACGCAGTTCTTCTCCGAGCCGGCCCTGACGAAGGGGTTCGTCAACACCTTCGTCTACGCGATCATCACCTCCGGAGCCAAGGTCGTCCTGGGGTTGGGACTGGGCCTGCTGCTCACCTCCCAGATCGTCGGACGCGGTTTCCTGCGCGCCGTGGTGTTCTTCCCCGTCCTGGTCTCCACCGTCGGAGTCGGCATCACCTTCCAGGTCCTGATGAACCCCACCAAGGGCGCCATCAACGCCGCCCTCGGTGTGCTGGGCATCGACGGACCTGGCTGGCTGACCAACCCCGACCTGGCGCTGTTCTCGGTGGCGATGGTCGACGTCTGGAAGGGTGTCGGGCTGGCCACCCTCATCTACATGGCCGGCATCGTCTCCATCCCCAAGGAGTACTACGAGGCCGCCAAGATGGACGGTGCCGGTTCGTGGACCCTGTTCCGCAACGTCATCTTCCCGCTGTCCTGGCCGGCGACCTCGACAGTGATCACCCTCTCGCTCATCGGGGGCCTGCGCTCCTTCGACCTCATCTGGGCGATGACCAAGGGCGGCCCGGGCTTCACCTCCGACGTCATCGCCTCGGTGATCTACAAGCAGTACCAGGCCGGCTTCTACGGCCTGTCCACCGCCGGCAACGTCATCCTCTTCGTCGCCGTCACCGCCATCGTCTTCCCGCTGACGCGGTTCCTGGCCCGCAAGGAGGTCGACCTGTGAGCGCCACCAGCAGCCCCGCCGACGCCGCCGAACTCCTGTCCCCGAACGCCACGGCGCGGTCGGGGGGGAAGGTGGGAGGGCCGCGCGCGGCGCTGTACCGCTACGGCGTCGGCACCGTGGCGATCGTCGTCAGCCTGGTCGTGTTCGTCGTCCCCTTCGCCTTCATCGTGCTGGTGGCGGCGATGGACGCCCAGCAGGCCGGGGAGTTCAGATTCGCCTGGCCCCGCAACCCGCAGGTCTGGCAGAACCTCATCGACGTCCTCCAGACCCGCAACTACCTGCTGGTCATCGCCTTCATCAACTCCACCGTCCTGACCGTCGCGGCCGTCACGGTCATGGTGGTCCTGGGGGCGATGGTCGCCTTCGTCCTGCAGCGCCGGAAGTCGCGCTGGACCGGGGTCGTCAACTTCCTCGTCCTGACCGGGCTGGTCATGCCGCCGGCCGTGGTCCCGACCATCTGGGTCCTGCAGCGGCTGGGCCTGTTCGGCACGATGCCGGGGCTGATCCTGGTGGAGGTCGCCTTCGGCCTGTCCTTCACGGTCTTGCTGTTCCGGGCCTTCATCTCCACCATCCCCCGGGAACTGGACGAGGCGGCGATCCTGGACGGGGCCGGGCCGCTGCGGTTGTTCTTCCGCGTCGTGCTGCCGCTGCTGCGCCCGGTGCTGGTGACCGTCGTGCTGGTGCAGTCGGTGGCGGTGTTCAACGACTTCCAGACCCCGTTGTACTTCCTGCCCGGCGATGCCGGGGCGACCGTGCAGCTGACCTTGTTCAACTTCCAGAGCCAGAACCTGTCCTCGTACAACCTGCTGTTCATGGACGTCCTGCTCATCACGATCCCGCCGTTGGTGCTGTACCTGTTCTTCAACCGGCAGATCGTCGCCGGCATGACCTCCGGCGCCGTCAAGGGCTGACCGCCGGCCAGGCCGACCCACCGGGCGGACCTGACAGCACCCACCACGCCTCTTCCCGGAACGGAACCCGCATGTCCCACCGCCGCGACGTCGTCGTCACCGACCTGCGGGCCGAGCACGGCCGCCCCCGCCTGGGGCTGGGCACCCCCCGCCCCCGCCTGTCCTGGATCGCGAGGCCCACCGGGGCGACCACCCCGCCGTGGCAGCAGACCGCCTACGAAATCCGGATCAGCGCCGTCCCCCCGATCGGCACCGGGCAGGTAAAGACCTGGTCCAGCGGGCGGGTGGACTCGCCCGACAGCGTGCTCGTGCCGTGGCCGGGCGCAGACCTCGCCTCCCGCGAACGGGTCGGCGTGCAGGTCCGCGCCTGGAGCGGGGACGAATCCGCCCCGACGGCGTGGAGCGCGCCACTGGAGGTCGAGACCGGCCTACTGCACGCCTCGGACTGGCAGGCGGTGCCCATCGGGCCGGACTGGGACGAGGACCCCGACACCGACCACCGGCCGGCCCTGCTGCGGCGGGAGTTCCGCCTCCCCGGGTCGATCAGGCGGGCGCGCCTGCACGTCAGCGCCCACGGCGTCCACGAGGTCGAAATCAACGGCAGCCGGGTCGGCGACGAAGTCCTGGCCCCGGGCTGGACCAGCTACCGCCACCGACTGCGCCACCGCACCCACGACGTGACCGCCCTGCTGCACGAGGGGGAGAACGCGCTCGGCGCCTGGCTGGCCGACGGCTGGTACCGGGGCCGGTACGGCACCCACGGCGGCAACCGCAACCTCTACGGAGAGCGGACCGCGTTGCTCGCCCAGTTGGAGGTGGACTTGGCCGACGGCAGCCGCGTCGTGGTGGCCACCGGCCCCGGCGCCGGCAGCGACGGCAGGGCCTGGCGCGCCGCGCACGGGCCGATCACCGCCAGCAGTCTGTACGAGGGGGAGAGCTACGACGCGCGCCTGGCGGTGCCACAGTTCTCTCGCCCGGGTTTCGAGGAATCCTCCTGGGCGGGAGTGCGGGTCCATCCGCGTGACCTCACCACCCTGGTCGCCGCCGACGGCCCCCCGGTGCGCTGCACCCAGGAGGTGCTGCCGGTCGCCGTGCTGACCAGCCCGACGGGCAAGACCATCCTCGACTTCGGCCAGAACCTCGCCGGGCGCCTGCGGATCCGCGTGAGCGGTGCTGCGGGCCAGCGCGTCCAGTTCCGGCACGCCGAGGTGCTGCAGGAGGGGGAGCTGTACACCCGTCCGCTGCAGACCGCCCTGGCCACCGACACCTACGTCCTGGCCGGCGTACCGCAGCCGGAGGAGTGGGAACCGCGGTTCACCATGCACGGGTTCCGCTACGTCGAGGTCACCGGATGGCCGGGACGGCTGCACGAGGGCGACGTGGTGGCCCGCGTCATCCACACCGACATGCAGCGCACGGGATGGTTTTCCTGCTCCGACGCCCGGCTGGAACGGCTGCACGAGAACGTCGTGTGGAGCATGCGATCGAACTTCGTGGACGTGCCCACCGACTGTCCCCAGCGGGACGAGCGGCTGGGGTGGACCGGGGACATCCAGGTGTTCGGGCCGACCGCGGCGTTCCTGTACGACTGCTCGGGCTTCCTGAGCAGCTGGCTGGCCGACCTGGCCTGCGAGCAACTGCCCGACGGCACCGTGCCTTGGTACATCCCCATGATCCCGGCGGAGTTCTGGTACCCGCCGCGGCCGGGAGCGGTGTGGGGTGACGTGGCGGTGCTGCTGCCGGCGGTGCTGCACGAACGCTACGGCGACACAGGCGTCCTGTGCCGTCAGTACGACAGCGCCCGCCGCTGGGTCGACCTCGTCGAGCACCTGGCCGGGCCGAGCCGGTTGTGGAACACCGGAGTGCAGCTGGGTGACTGGCTCGACCCCGCCGCCCCGCCGGAGGAACCCGCCGCCGCCCGCACCGACAAGTACCTGGTGGCCACCGCCTACTTCGCGCACTCGGCCCGCACGCTGGCCTGCATCGCCGAAGTGCTCGGCGAACACCAGGACGCCGCGCGGTACGCGCAGCTGGCCACCCAGGTCCAGGCGGCGTTCGTCGGTGAGTACCTGCGCCCGGATGGCCGGCTGGCCAGCGACGCGCAGACCGCCTACGCCCTGGCGATCGTCTTCGGCCTGCTCTCCGGTGAGCAGCTGGCGAACGCCGGGGAACGGCTGGCCGAGCTGGTCGCCCAGGACGGGCACCGGGTGGCCACCGGGTTCGCCGGGGTCAACCTCGTCACCGACGCTCTGACCGGCACCGGCCACGACACGACCGCGTACGCGCTGCTGACCGAGACCGGCTGCCCGTCCTGGCTGTACCAGGTGTCGATGGGGGCGACCACGACCTGGGAACGCTGGGACTCGATGGTGCCCGACGGCACCGTCAACCCCGGGCACATGACCAGCTTCAACCACTACGCCCTGGGCTCGATCGCCGACTGGATGCACCGCACGGTCGCAGGACTCGCCCCGGCCGCGCCCGGCTACCGGCGCCTGCTCGTGCGGCCCCGGCCGGGAGCCGACCTCACCTCCGCCTCGGCTCGTCACGAAACCCCCTACGGTCCGGCGGCGGTGAGCTGGCGCCGCCGGGGGAACGACCTCCTGGTCGACGTCGACGTCCCGCTGGGGGTCAGCGCGACGATCGACCTGCCCGGTCGGCCGACCAGCGAGGTCGGCGCCGGACGCCACCACTTCACGGTGCGGCAACCCGACCCCAGCGCCGGCGTGAGCGGAACCGAACCCGCCTCGGATGCACTGCAACCGGCCTGAGAACCACCCACGACTGCACGGAGGAACCATGCCCACCTGGCAGGCCGCGATGATCGCCGCCGACGACGACCACGACGGCGCCCCGCTGCTGCGGCGCCGGTTCACCCTCGACGACGGCCACGGCGAGGTCCGCAACGCCGTCCTGCACGTCACCGCCCAAGGCGTCGTGGAGTCGTTCCTCGACGGAACCCCCGTCTCCGACGACGTGCTCAGCCCCGGCTGGAGCAGCTACGAGTGGCGTCTGCGCTACCGCAGCCACGACCTGACCGCGGCGCTGGCCGACGGTCGCGGGCAGGAGCACGTCGTGGGCTTGGCCCTGGGCAACGGCTGGTTCCGCGGCCGGCTGGGCTGGACCGGCCGCCGCGCCCACTACGGCGACGATCTGGGCGGTTTCGCCCAGTTGGAGGTGACCTTCGCCGACGGACACGTCCAGCGCGTCGTCACCGACCAGGCCTGGGAGTCGCACGCCTCGGCCGTCACCGCCAACGACCTCTACGACGGACAGGACGTCGACGCCCGCCGCCTGGACCCGCGGTGGGCCACCCCCGACGGTTCCCGCCAGGGCTGGGGCGGGGTGCGGGTCCTGGAGTTCGACACCGGCTTGCTCACCGAGCACGTCGGCCCGCCGGTCCGTCGGCAGGAGGTCCTGCCCGCGCAACGGGTCTGGACCTCCCCCTCGGGCAGGACGCTGGTGGACTTCGGGCAGAACCTGGTCGGCTGGATCCGTTTAACGGTCACTGGCGAGGCCGGCACGACCATCACCGTGCGCCACGCGGAGGTCCTGGAGAATGGCGAACTGGGCGTCCGGCCGTTGCGCACCGCCAAGGCCACCGACACCTTCACCCTGTCCGGGGGGCGGGACGTCTTCGAGCCGACGTTCACCTTCCACGGTTTCCGCTACGCCGAGGTCGAGGGCTGGCCCGGCGACCTGCATCCCGAGAATCTCCAGGCCGTGGTGGTGCACTCGCAGCTGTCCCGTACCGGTGAGTTCGAGTGCTCCGACGAGATGCTCAACCAGTTGCACCGAAACGTCGTGTGGGGAACGAAGGGGAACTTCGTCGACGTTCCCACCGACTGCCCTCAGCGCGACGAACGTCTGGGCTGGACCGGAGACCTGGCCGTGTTCGCCCCGACGGCGGCCTACCTGTTCGACGTGCGCGACTTCCTGCGCGACTGGATGCGCGACCTGGCCGCCGAGCAGTCCGCTCGGGACGGACTCGTCGCGTTCGTCATCCCCGACGTCCTGAAGTACGAGCCGCCGATCGGGGCCTTCCCCGATCCCGACAGCACGGCCGTCTGGTCGGACGTGGCGGTCTGGCTGCCGTGGGCGCTGTGGGAGGCTCACGGCGAGCAGGACCTGCTGGCCGAGCACTACCCGGCCATGACCGCCCACGTCGAGCGGGTCCTGGGTCTGCTGTCGCCGCAAGGCCTGTGGGACACCGTCTTCCAGTTCGGTGACTGGCTGGACCCCGATGCCCCGCCGGAACGTCCGGCCGACGCCAAGGCCGACAAGGGGGTGGTCGCGACGGCCTCGGCGTTCCGCTCGGTGCGCACCGTGGCTGAGGCCGCCCGCGTTCTGGGGCGCGAGCAGGACGCCGAGCGCTTCGTCGCGGCAGCCGACCGGCTCCGCGCCAGTTTCCTGGAGCACTACGTCGACGAGCAGGGCATGGTGCTCAGCGACTGCGCCACGGTGTACGCCCTGGCCATCGAGTTCGGGCTGCTGACCGGTGAGCAGCGCGCCTGGGCCGGACAGCGCCTGGCCGACATTGTGGACAAGGCCGGCTACCGCATCTCCACGGGGTTCGCCGGCACCCCGTACGTCACCGGGGCCCTGTCCTCGACCGGGCACCTGGAGGCCGCCTACCGGTTGCTGACCGAGCGGGAGTGCCCGTCGTGGCTGTACCCGGTGACGATGGGGGCGACCACGATCTGGGAGCGGTGGGACTCCATGCTGCCGGACGGGTCCATCAACCCCGGGCAGATGACGAGTTTCAACCACTACGCCCTGGGGGCGGTCGCGGACTGGATGCACCGCACCGTCGCCGGTCTCTCACCGCTGGAGCCGGGCTACCGGCGGTCGCTGATTGCCCCGCAACCCGGTGGTGGTCTGACGTGGGCTGCTGCCGCGCTGCAGACGGTGCACGGTCGGCTGGCGGTGCGCTGGGAGCAGGACAAGACCGGTGTGGTCGCCGAGGTCGAGGTGCCCGAGGGCACCACCGCAGTGCTGCGCCTGCCCGGCCAGGCGGACCAGGAACTTCGCGCAGGTGTCCATCGGGTCGTTGCACCGTCCTGAACCGCTCTCAATGCGCGTCCGTTTCACCCGTGCGGGCGTCACCACCGCAGCGTCGATGTGGCCGACATGCCCAAACTGCCTGGCACAACGTGGCAGGCCCTCGGTCGTCAAGTCCAGGCTCCACGGCAGGTCGTCGTCCTGGCAGTGCTCGACCGCCAGCAGTTCATCGAAAGTGTTCGTCCTATGGGATTTGACGGTCCTGCCGATCGGCGAGTCGTTGTAGCCGTGGGCTCTTGAACTCCACCGGGCCCTTGTTCATCTCGAAGGTGCCGTCGGGGTGCAGCAGCGGTCGGCGTTCGCTGCCGCCTTTGGAATAGGTCTCGACGTGGGCGATGGCGACTTCGTCGGGTGAGGAGAGGTCGATGTGGGCGATGGCGACCCAGTAGGCGAAGGCGTTGCGGTGGTACAGGGGAGTGGTGACGACCGAGCCTGCGTGGTCGGTGACCTCGACGTGGGCGCCGAAGCTCTTGAAGGATCCGAAGCCGTTCTCCACCGCGGAGTAGGCGCAGATGAGCACGTGCCGCAACGCGTCCGGGCGGGCGATCTCGATGGTCTCCAGCCCGGGTTCGCGGGTGTCGCCGGTGACCAGGCTCAGGTAGGGCGGCTGATTGAGGTCGCCTTGCTTGCGGTAGTAGCAGACGCCTTCGTGATCGTTGGTGTCGATGTACAGGGCGTACAGGTCCAAGTCCTTGCGTCTGGTCCACTTCAAGCTGGCGGTGATGCGTGTCTGGGCGGCCTTGGTGAAGGAGACACGCTGCGCCTTGTGCAGGCTCACTGCCCCCAGAGCCGGCTTGGTCAGCTGAGCGGGTAGTGCGCCGGCGACGCTGAGAGAGGCGGCGGGGGAGGCGGCGGGGGAGGTGGCGCTCGCCACGGTCGGTGACGGCACGGTGGCGGCCACATCACCGCGGGTTCCGCCATATGTCCCGCGGATCGCCGCCTCGTCGGCTGGGTCGTCGTTCGGGTCGTCGACTCGGTCGTCGTTCGAGTCGTCGACGTCGACGCCGAAGTCACGGGCCAGGCCGGCCAGTCCTGAGTCGTAGCCCTGCCCGACGGCGCGCACCTTCCACGCCCCGGCGCGCTGGTAGACCTCGGCGAGCACGGCGACGGCCTGGGTGGTCAGCCGGGCGGGAGCGAAGTGCACGTCCTCACCAGCGCCGGTCCCTGTGGGCTCGCCGTTTCGGGGATGGCCGTGCTTGATGACCACGGCGAGATTGAGGCCATCGAAGGTGGCGCCGTCCTGTTCAGGGCTGGCGACCAGCACGACCCGATCCGCGCCGGGGCGCAGCCGGGCCAGGTCCAGGTGCAGGGTGCGGCCCTCCAGGCGCACACCAGGAGCGGTGGGCTGGTTGAAGAAGACCATGTCCGCATCGGAGACGACCTTGCCGTCGCTGCCGACGATGAGGGCGATGAGGTCTACTGGGCCGCTGACTCGCGCAGTCAGCTTTGGACCGGCCAGCGCAGTGTTGGCGCCTTCGATCAAGGTGGCACACTGACCGTCCTACCCCATGCCTTGCACATCCGTCCTGCCGCCGACGAAGGCGTCGGCGCGGCACCCCGGCCTCGGTCACCGCCTGAGTCCCGGCTTGACCCCGGCCTGAGCGGCGCTGGTGCGCGCGACTCACCCCGGACGGCGCCGCGGCATCAAGAGCGGCATCAAGAGGGGCGCAAAAGCCGCCGATGACCGAGGAGACGTCGTCCGGCGCGCAGGCCCCAGACCCGTGGGCGAGGAGCCCGGGCAGCGACAGTCAGCGAAGGAGACGATGGTGGACGACATCACGAGCGCCTTCGCGCAGGCCGGCAAGGGAGCCTGGGTGGTCGCCCGCGTTCTCCTGCGAACCTGCTGGCAGCTGCTGCGTCTACTGGTGAGCGTGGGAACGGCGGTCGGGGCACTCGTCTCCTGCGTAGCCACCGGCTGACCACACCCGCCTGCTGCGACTACACCGATCAGGCTCAAATCGCGGCAGCGCCTCCGAACATCCCTGTCCAGGCACCGAGACCGACACGGCGACGCCTGCTGGACCATGGCTGATCCAGTCTGCTCCTGACGCCGAGGAGGCCACCCGCGGCCGGCTGCAGTCCCCTGGCGACACCTCCGCCCGCTGCGCTAACACCGGCTCGGGCGGTGCAGCCGACGTCCTCGACGTCCCCGATGCCCGCGTCGCAGCACAGGTAAAGGCTCAGGCCCTGTCCATCAACACGCCCAGGATGCCGCAGCGGGCCGGCGCCGCGACCCGCACCCTGAGAACCACACCGCCTCCCCGTGCAGGGTGCAGCACCGACGCGCTCGACAAGACCCAACCGGTCTGCCCGGCACTGTCCCGTGTCGACCCACAGGGCGAACCAGCGCCGCTGAAGCAGGCCGCCCGTAACCTCTCCCACCCGCACACGCCTGCTAGCCCGAGACCTCCGCCAGCCCACCCGCCCCGGCGGAGCTGCCCGTGGCCGCGAAGCCGGCGTGCGGCATGATGCGTGCTCGCCGCGGCCAGCCAGACGGGGCATGAACCGTGCACGTCCTGCGTTGGCGTGAGCGCAATCGACAGGTCGCAAGACAGGCAACAGGGGGAGTAGGCAATGGCGACGGACTACGACGCGCCACGCAAGAACACCGACGAGGAGGACACCGACTCCATCGAGGAGCTGAAGACCCGCCGCGTGGACACCTCCAGCTCAGCCAACGTGGATGAAGACGAAGCCATCGCCGCGGAATCCTTCGAGCTACCCGGCGCGGACCTGTCAGGCGAGGAACTCACCGTCCGGGTCCTGCCCCGCCAGCAAGACGAGTTCACCTGCACCAGCTGCTTCCTGGTCAAGCACCGCAGCCAGCTGCACGACACTTCGCGTGGTCAGTTCGTGTGCAACGACTGCGCCGTCTAAGACACCAGGAATGGAAGGGTCCGCACGTCATGACGGCCGGGGACGTGTCCGGTGGCGTCCCTCCCGGCCCGAGCGGGGAACCAGGCTCTAGACGTTAGACGTCGAGCTCCCGCTGCCACGCTTGTCCGCCCCAGACGGTACAAGCGATTACGACGGTGCGCCGCGCCCGTGCCCAGACCAGAGCAAAAAGCGGGTCGGCGCCAGCGGAAGAGCCGACGCGCCGACTCGTGAAGCGGGCGCTCAACAACAGGCGGCCAAGCCGCTGGCCCAAGGCCCGCCACAGCACCCGCAACACCTTGTCCAGTGCGCTGGCCGCCACCGCGTGGGCGACTGACGCCCAACCCCACGGGTTCGGCGGCCCGCGACCCCACCACGACGGCGACCGCCTCGTCCTCGGCGAGCATCAGCCTGCAGCCAGTGAAAGCCGGCAGCCGCCGTGCCTGCCCCGCTGGGCCGAGACGGAATCCCGAGATCGGACGGGCCGCTCGCCAACCCCAGCCGCGCAGTGGAATCGCCGACAGGGCGCTGCCCGCGCGTCTCAAGCAGCCAACCACCGCGCCAATCGGCCCCAGGCACGGCGCTCGCGGCGGCCCGACCACGGCAGGCGGCGAAGCATCAGAAGCAGGCAAGCCCACAGCGCTACCACGGGCCACGGTTGCCCAATAGCGCAGCGCCATCACCGCGCTGCTGCCGAAGCCTGCGGCCGCGCGGCGTTGAGCTACCGCGCCTCGCGACCGCGACGAGCCGGCCACCTCAGCGCCGGCGCTCACGGAAGCGACCCGCGTCGACGGCACCGCCGACGCGGCTAGGTCCGAGGGACGGCACCGCCCCAGGGCCGGACGGAGCCTCACCTGCACGCAGGCGAGCAGCTGGATGGTGCCCTCTCGTCCTCTCCTTGTTCAGTGCTGGGCGTTGAAGGCGGGAACGACCTGCTCGATGAACAGCGCGAGGGACTTACGCTTCTCCTCGTGCGACATGCTGTTGTCGATCCAGAAGCTGAACTCATCCACGCCGAGCGACTCGTAGTACCGGATCCGCTCGATGACTTCCTCGGGTGTTCCGATCATCGCGGTCTTGTGCAGGGAGTCCAGCTCGAACTCGGGCCGCTCGGCAAACTTTGACTCCGGGCTGGGCTGCAGGAACCCCTCGGTCGGTGTGGTCTTGTTGCCGAACCAGGCGTCGAACGTCCGGTAGAACTTCGAGATCGCTTCCGCGGCTGGGCCCCAGCCGTCGGGTTCGTCGGCGGGGTGAACGTAGGTGTGCCGCAGGACCATGAGCTGGGGGCGCTTGACCTCCGGGTGGTTGGCCACGGCGGTGTCGAACTTGTCCCGCAGCGCGACCACCTCCTCGTCGCCCTTCATCAGCGGGGTCACCATGACGTTGCAGCCCGAACGCACCGCGAAGTCGTGCGAGTCGGGGTCGCGGGCCGCGATCCACACCGGCGGCCCGGGCTTCTGCACCGGCGCCGGGACGCTGGTCGAGGTCGGGAACTGCCAGATCTCCCCGTCGTGGGCGTAGTCGCCCTCCCACAGCCGCTGGACGGCGGGGACGAGTTCGCGCAGGTACTTGCCGCCGTCGGTGGCCGGCAACCCGCCGGCCATCCGGTCGAACTCGAACTGATAGGCACCGCGGGCCAGGCCGACCTCCATGCGCCCGCCGCTGATGACGTCCAGCAGGGCGCACTCCCCGGCGGCCCGGATCGGGTTCCAGAACGGGGCGATGATGGTGCCGGCGCCCAGGCGGATGCGTGAGGTCCGCGCGGCCAGGTAGGCCAGCTGGGGCATCGGGTTGGGGGAGATGGTGTACTCCATGGCGTGGTGCTCACCGATCCAGACGGTGGAAAAGCCACCGTCCTCGGCCATCAGCGCCAGCTCGGTCAGGTTCTCGAAAAGCTCGGAGTGGCTGATCTCCTCGTCCCAGCGCTCCATGTGCACGAACAGCGAGAACTTCACAGGGGACTCCTCAAGTCGTTGTCATCGTCGTCGTCGGCGATGGGCGGTGCGAGTCATGCAGGGGGTGCGGGGTGGCGCAGGCGATGGGGCGCGTCAGCTGCGCATGGTGAACGGGTCAGCCAGCGGCTCCTGGCTGGTGTTGATCCACACGCTCTTGAGCCGGGTGTACTCGCGGATGGTTTCCTGGCCGTGCTCGACGCCGACACCGCTGCTCTTGAAGCCCTGGCGCGGGGACATCGGGGACATCGCCCGGTAGGTGTTCACCCACACCGTGCCCGCCTCCAGGCGGCTGGCCATGCGGTGGGCGCGGGACAGGTCGGTGGTCCAGACCCCGGCGGCCAGCCCGTACTCGGTGTCGTTGGCCAGCGCGACGACCTCGTCTTCGGTGTCGAACGGCATGACCGCGGCCACCGGCCCGAAGATCTCCTCGCGCACGACGCGCATCGAGTTGTCGACGTCGACCAGGACGGTGGGCTCGTAGAAGTAGCCGCCCAGGCCGCCGCCGTCGCTCTGGCGACCACCGGTCAGCACCCGGGCGCCCTCCTTCTCGCCCAGCTCCACGTACCCGGCGACCTTCTCGCGCTGGTCGGCGAAGGCCAGCGGGCCCAGTTCGGTGAGTTCGTCCATGGGGTCGCCGATGCGGATGGTGCCGGCGCGCTCGGTGACCCGCTCCAGCAGCTCCTCGTAGACCGAGCGGTGGGCGAAGACGCGGCTGCCGGCGATGCAGGTCTGCCCGGCGGCGGCGAAGATGCCGGCCACCACTCCCATGGCGGCGTTGGCGACGTTGGCGTCGGCGAAGACGATGTTCGGCGACTTCCCGCCCAGCTCCAGGGTGGAGCCGATGAAGCGGGAGGCGGCCGCCGCGGCGATGCGTGCCCCGGTGGCGGTGCTGCCGGTGAAGGAGATCTTGGCCAGGCCGCGGTGGTCGACCAGCGCCTGGCCGGCCTCGGAACCGAATCCGGTGACGACGTTGACGGCCCCGGCGGGGAACCCGGCCTCCAGAGCCAGTTCGGACAGCCGCAGGATCGTGGCGGAGGTGTGCTCGGACGGCTTGACCACCACCGTGTTCCCCGCGCACAGCGCCGGGGCCAGCTTGCTCGTGGTCAGGGTGAGCGGGGAGTTCCACGGGGTGATGGCACCCACGACACCCAGCGGCTCACGTTGGGTGTAGTTCAGGACCCGCCGGTCCGAGGTGGGGATGACCTCGCCCTGGATCTTGTCCGCGAGCCCGGCGTAGTAGTGGAAGTACTCCGGCAGCGTCGCCAGCTGCCCGCGCATCTCGCGCAGCAGCTTGCCGTTGTCGCGTGTCTCCATCCGGGCCAGTTCCTCGGCGTGCTCACTGATGAGGTCACCCAGGTTGCGCAGCAGCCGGCCGCGCCGGGTCTGGCTCAGGTCGCGCCAGCGCGGATCGGCGAACGCCTCTTGCGCGGCGCGGACGGCACGGTCCACGTCCGGGCTAGTGCCGCGGGCGGCGCGGTAGTTCAGTTCCAGCGTGGCGGGGTTGTCGCTGTCGAAGTACTCACCGCCGGCGGGGGGAACCGACTGCCCGCCGATGTGGTGCTCCAGTTGCGGCACACCGCTGATTACGTCGTTCATGCGTTCACTCCTTCGAGGAAGGCCCACAGGCGGGTGGCCAGTTCGGCCGGCCGCTGCGCCGGCCACATGTGCCGGGCACCGGGGACGACCTGCGCGTGGCAGCCCGGGATCGCGGCCGCCAGCCGGTCCGTCATCTGCGGGGTGGATCCGGGGTCGAGGTCTCCGGTGACCGCCAGCGCGGGGACAGCGATGCGTCCCAGCTCCGGCGCGAGCTCCTCATCGGCGGTAGCGAAGACGCGGTAGCACCGCAGGTAGGAGGCGGTGTCGTTGGCCAGCAAGGTCTTCTCCGTGCGATGAATCAGGTCGGGATCGGCGTCGGGTTCGGGGAACCAGCGCTGCAACGAGGCCGCGACGCTGCTCGGGAAGTCGCGTTCGGCGGTGGCCAACCGCTGCAGGACCGCGGCTCGCTCGGCCAGGGTGCGCCGGCAGACGGAGCTGACCGAGGTCAGCGAGGCGACCAGGTCCGGGCGGTACCGGGCCAGGTGCTGGGCCACCAGTGCTCCCAGGGAGAAGCCGACCAGGTGTGAGCCGGGCGGCACCGACGCGGCCACCTGCTCGGCCATCCCGGCCAGGCTCACGCCGTCGGCGACCGGGGGGTTGGCGCCGTGCCCGGGCAGGTCCGGGGTCAGCACGTCGACGGCCCCGCGTTCACCGAGCAGGGGGACCAGCGGCTGCCACATCGTGTGGTCTAGGCCCACCCCGTGCAGCAGGACGATCGGCGCGGCAGGCGTGCTCACCGGGTCACTGCTCGCTGGACAGGGGCGCCAGCCGCTGCTGCGGCCGGCCCCGGGTGGCGGCGGCCAGGGCGATGACGAGTTCGTCGGGGTGCGGAGCGTCGGGCACCTGCACCTCGATCGTCTGGTGGTGCGAGCGGATCGTGTAGTCGGTGACGTGCTTGAGGGGAATGTCGAAGGTGACCCCGGCCGGGCCGCGCTTTTCCACCGCCGGCAGCAGCGTCGTGGCCATGGCGGCCTTGCGGAAGTGGTCGCCGAACTTCAGCGTGTGGATGAGCGCGGAGGCGTGTTCCACCTCTCCGTTCAGGCCCACGATGCCGGCCTTGCCGTAGGCCTCGGCCGGAGCCCCGAGCGCCTCGAGCACCAGGGGGGCCAGCAGGGCGCCGAGGTTGGAGGCGTGCGCCTCGATGCCGGGGCCGAGGTTCTCGACGAAGCCCTGTCCGGCCCAGGGGTTCTGGATCACCGCGGCCACCACGGCGACGCGGGCGGCGGGGCTGACCGGGCGCCCGCCCTCGGTGCGAGTCTCCTCGACGACGGTGACGATCTTGCGGACGGTCATGCCTGGTCCTCCGAAACGGTGGCGTTCACATCGGTGGTGCTCAAGACCGTGGGGTCCAGAACGGTGGAGTCCACAACCGCGGAGTCCAACACGGCGGCGGTGATCTCAGGGTCGGTGGACCGGTCCCCGATGCGGGCGTGCGGTCGCGGCCCGGTGGAGGCGGCCGCCACCACGACGATCTCGTCGGCGCGCGGCGCGTCCGGAACCCGCGTCGTCATCGTCTGGTAGTGGCTGCGGGTCGAGGCCTGGGTCTTGTGCCACAGCGGCACCACCAGCATCTGGCCGGCATCGGCCCGGGTGTCGGCAAAGCAGATGATCGACTCTCCGCCCAGGAAGGAGCGGACCAGGTTGCCGAAGTACGGCGTGTGAATGAGGGCGGCCCCGTGCTCCAGCTCCCCGCCGGTTCCCACGATGGCCGCCTTGCCGAAGGCCTCGATCTCCTCCACGCCGCCCAGGGCGTCGATCAGCGCATCCGTCAGTAGTTTCGCCAGCGGCGGGGCGAGCACGGCCACGGCCTGCGACAGGTCGGTGCGGGCAGGGGTTCCCCGCCAGGGGTTGGTGATGACGGCGGCGGCGGAGGCGCGCACGGCCGGGCGCGTCGGTGCGGCACCGGCTTCGGTCAGCACCGCTTCGCGATGGACGACGACCTTGCGCACCGCCAGGCCGAGGGGGATGGCGGGCTGGGCCGGCGCCGAGACGTCGCGGTCCCGGGTGCGGTCCTCGATCGGCGGGAGGACCTCTGCGAGCTCTTGCATGCCACAGACGCTAAGTGCTCGTCGTAGATGGGGTCAAGGACGGCGACGGCAGTTTCTCGACGAGTTTCCCGTCTCGACGGTTCGCGGCGGAAGAAACCGTTCTGACCTGCGACGACGCGTTGCGCACGGCCTGGTGAGTCAGGATGCCCGACCGGTTCGCAGCGATGGCTCGCTCGCATCCAGTGCGCAGCACTGCGACCTCTGGCATGCCAGAGGCGGTGACTTGGCGGCAGATCATGCGGTCGCTCGCGGTGCGAGGGTGCGGAACCCCGAGGAGTGCCACACCAGCGGTTCGGTGTCGGGAGCGTTGCCCAGGGCGTGCACCTGCAGCAGCACCACGTCGTGGTCGCCGGCGGGTACCTCGGAGAAGATCGAGCACTCCAGCCAGACGGGAGCGCCGTGGATGAAGTGGGCACCGGTCGCCGTGGTGGTCGTCTGGATGCCGGCGAAGCGGTCGGCGGCTTTGGAAGCCAGCTGGCGAGCGGCCAGATCGTGAGCCTCGCCCAGGACCGAGACGCCCAGGCGCCGGCCCTGGCGGGCGGCTTGCTGTAGCCGGGGCCAGCTGCTCGAGGTGTGCTGCACGGCAAACAGGACCAGCGGCGGGTCCAGGGAGATGCCAACCTGGAAGGAGGAGGCGACCAGCACCACCGGTTCGGGCCCCTTAGGCCCCTCGGTCGTGGCGGAGATGGCGGCCACTCCGGAGGGGAAGAGCGCGAAAGTCGTGCGCAGGGCGGTGGGGTCGTCGGCAAAGGACTGCAGAGTCAAAGCGTTGGTCACGGGAAACTCCTGGTGGGGTGGTGGGCGGGATGGGACCCGGCCCGGCGTCGACGTCCGCTTCGACGTCACGCCGCACCCGGGCTCAGTCGGTGGACAGGGTTTCTCGTTCGCTGGAGCGCACGTGGTCGCGCATAGCGAACTCGGCGCCGAACCCGTCCTTGTCCCTGATCCGGGCCAGCACCCGTTCGTGCTCGCCCAGGGAGGCGCCCAGGCGCCCGGGGCGGTTCAGGGACCGGGCGACCAGCCGGTGGTAGGCCAGCTGGTTCATCAGGGTCCGGTAGTGGTTTTTCAGCTGGGTGTTGTCGGCCCCGTCGATGATCGTGGCATGGAACTGGTGGACCAGGTCGGCGTAGCCGTCGTGGTCGTCGGCGGCCACGGCCGCCTGGGACTTCTCGACGTTCTCCTCCAGCGCGTCCAGGGCCGCGACGCGTCCCCGCGCCGCCAGCAGCCGGGCGCCCATGCCTTCCAGGACCTCTTTGAGCTCAAAGAGCTCGATCACTTCGCGGCGGGTGGGGGAGCGGACGAAGGTGCCCACACGGGGGCGGACCTCGACCAGGCCCTCGATCTGCAGCTGCTTGAGCGCCTCGCGCACCGGAGTGCGGCTGACCCCGTGGGTCTCGGCCAGCCCAATCTCGGACAGCGGGGAGCCCGGCTGGTGGCGCCCGGCGATGATGGCCGAGCGCAGGGCGTCCAGGACGCGCGCCTGAGCGCCGTTGCTCGTCGCCACCGTCTTCGGCTGTGCCATGCAAGAGACCGTAGGAGCGGGCAGGGCTGGAGTCAACCGCAGCGACCGTGTGTTGCCCCCGCGGGGGCGGTTCAGTCGTGCTGGGCCGTTGGTGTTCCAGGGATGTGTCCAGCAGGTCACGCGAATGTTTCCCCTCGTCGTTGCCTGTCGATCGCCCCGTGGCTACCCTTGACGCGCTCCTCCTTGCATGCCAGCGTCGGCGTGCACCGCCCACGAGCGCTCACCGCCGAGTGTGGGTCGACGCAGCACTGTCCCCCCGCATGGCCCTGCACGTCCGCCCCTCCTGCACGGTCTCCTCCCGCCCCGGTGAAAGGAGCTGTCGGTGTCCACCACTCCGACCAGCAAGCCACCGTCTCGCCCTGCTCGTGACACCGCCCGTGACAGCGCTGGTGATACCGCCCGCGGCGCCGACGGCCTGGCGCCCCAGGACGGCCCGGGTCCGCACCGCCGGCCCGGACCGGTGTTCGCGATCTCCGTCGCCCTCACGATTGTCGTCGTCGCCTGGGGAGCCGCAGCCGGCGACTCGCTGGCCACCGCCTCCTCCGGGGCGCTGAACTGGATCACCAGCAGCTTCGGCTGGGCCTACCTGCTCGGCTCACTGGCGATCCTGGTCGTCCTGGTCTTCCTGGCCATCAGCCCCTACGGCAGCCTGCGCCTGGGCAAGGACGAGGACCGCCCGCAGTTCAAGACCCGCAGCTGGATCGCGATGATCCTGTCGGCCGTCATGGGCATCGGCCTGATCTCCTACGGAGTCGCCGAGCCCGTCTCACACCTGGCCGCCCCGCCGCACGGCCTGGCCGATCCGATGACCCGCGACGCCGCCGTGACCGCCATGCAGTTCTCCTTCTTCGACTGGGGCCTGCACGCCTGGGGGATCTTCGCCGTCATGGGCCTGGCGATGGCTTGGTCGACCTACCGCAAGGGCCGGCCCAGCCTGGTCAGCGCGCTGCTGCGCCCGATCCTGGGCAACCGGGTCGACGGCTGGGTCGGCGGCGGCATCGACGTCTTCGCCGTCTTCGCCACGCTGTTCGGAACCACCACCTCCCTCGGGCTCGGCGCGCTGCAGATCAACGCGGGCCTGGGGTCGCTGTTCGGCGTGCCGGTCTCGACCGCGGTGCAGGTAGTGATCATCGCGGTCATCACCTTGCTGTTCACGCTGTCGGCGGTCAGCGGTGTGGCCAAGGGGATCCGCTACCTCAGCGAGACGAGCATGGGCCTGGCCAGCCTGCTGCTGGTCTTCATCATCGCGGTGGGGCCCTCGATCTACCTGGCGAACCTGCTGGTGCAATCGCTGGGCCGCTACGCCACCCAGTTCTTCGCGATGAGCCTGACCACCCCGGCCGACGGGGACCTGGCGTTCATGCAGTGGTGGACCTACTTCATGCTCGCCTGGTGGCTGTCGTGGGCGGCCTTCGTCGGGGTCTTCCTGGCGCGCATCTCCCGCGGTCGCACCATCCGGCAGTTCATCCTCGGGGTGCTCGTGGTGCCCAGCGTCGTGTTCTTCGTCTGGTTCACCGCCTTCGGCGGCACCGCCATGCACCTGGACCTGACCGAAGGCACGGGCATCGCGCAAGCCGCGGCCAACGACGCGAGCTCGGCGTTCTTCGCCACCCTGAATCAGTTCCCGGCCGCCGCGGTGACCTCCACCATCGCGATCGTCCTGGTGGTGCTGTTCTTCGTCTCCGGGGCGGATGCCAACACCTACGTGCTGGCGATGCTCACCTGCCGGGGCAGTGAGCGGCCGGCGACCTGGTGCCTGGTGCTGTGGGGTGTGCTCACCGGAGCGGCCGCCATCGCCCTGCTGCTGGCCGGCGGCCTGCAGGCGTTGCAGAACATGGCCATCGTGTCATCGGCACCCTTCCTGATCATCGTTCTGGCGGTCACCGCGGCCTTCTTGAAGGACCTGCACCACGAGCCGCTGCCCTTCGTGGAGCGCCGGTGACCACGGGGGAGGTGATCACGGGGGAGTTGCCGTCCGTGCAGCTGAGTGGGCCGGTGTTCCAGGGGCGGGCACGCTGGACCGACCTGGCGGCCCTGGTCGGGGGTCCGGGCCCGTTGGCGGCGGTGCTCACGACCTTTGAGCCGGGGGCGGGTACCGCCTGGCACACTCACGAGTTCGCTCAGGTCTTGGTGGTCACGGCCGGAACCGGGCGGCTGGAACGGCCGGACGGGTCGGTCCGGCTGCTGGGGGTGGGCGAGGCCGCGGTCGTGGCGGCTGGGGTCGTGCACCGGCACGCCGCCGATGGCGAGGTGGCGATGACCCACGTTTCGCTCAGTGTCCCCGGGGACCTGCAGTTGTCTGAGTGATCGGCCCCGCTGCTCACCGGATCCTTTCGCAGCGTTTCTTCGACGGCCCCGCACCTTCTCCGGTGCGGGGCCGTCGTTTGTGTGTATGGCGTGTGCGGGTCGTCGTGTGCGGAGCGGATCGGTGTTGATACGCGCCGGTCACGCCGGCGAAACACCGGCGAAACATCCGCCGTGTCTACTGTCAGTAGATTCCGGATGCCACCGTGAGACGCCCTTGGAGGCTCGCGTGACCGCTCCTGCCGAAGCACCCGCACCCGCCCTTGCTCCCACCCGCACTCCCTCACTCCAGGTGGGCGGCGCCCAGTCGCTGGCCGACATGGCCAAGGCCGACGGGGTCCGCTACCTGCTGGCGACCTTCACCACCCTGACCGGCAAGCCCTGCTCCAAGCTCGTGCCCGTCGCCGCGGCTGACGAGCTGGAGGCCGAAGGCTGCGGCTTCGCCGGCTACGCCGCTGGAGGCCTCGGCCAGGTCCCGGCCGACCCCGACGTCGTGGCGATCCCGGACAAGTCCTCCTACGCCCCGTTGCCGTTCGTGCGCCCGGGGCTGGCGATGGTGCACTGCGATCCGCATGTGAACGGCGTGCCGTACGCGTTCGCCCCGCGGGTGTTGCTGCGCCGGCAGATCGCCGCCGCCGCCGACTTGGGAATGACCCTCTCGGTCGGGGCGGAGGTGGAGTACTTCCTGGTCAAGCGCGGGCTGGACGGCCGGCTCGTCACGGCCGACGCTGCCGACGATGCCGACCAGCCCTGCTACGACACTCGCGGTGTCACCCGGATGTACGACCACCTCGCGGCCGTCTCCGACGCCATGCAGGAACTGGGCTGGGGGCCTTACGCCAGCGACCACGAGGACGGCAACGGTCAGTTCGAGCAGAACTTCCACTACGCCGATGCCCTGACCACCGCCGACCGGGTGACGACCTTGCGCTACGTCATCCAGATGCTGGCCGAGCAGCGCGGGATGATCGCCACCTACATGCCCAAGCCGTTCACCGACCGCACCGGCAGCGGGATGCACCTGCACCTGTCGCTGTGGGGCAGCGCCGAAGTCGGTGCTGGCCCGCGGTTCCCGGTGAGCCGTGGTGGCGCAGAGGACCCGTACGGACTCGGCCTGTCCCGCACGGGATACGGGTTCATCGCCGGGCTGCTGGAGCACGCCCCGGCGATGCAGGCGGTCATCGCGCCGACGGTGAACTCCTACAAGCGCACCGGCGCCACCTCGACCGCCTCAGGCGCCACGTGGGCTCCCCGGGCGGCGACCTACGGCGGCAACGACCGCACCCACCTCGTGCGGGTCCCGGACGCCAACCGGGTGGAACTGCGCGCCGGGGACGGCGCGGCCAGTTCACACCTGGCTGCGGCCGTGGCGCTGGGGGCCGGCCTGGACGGCATCCGCCGCGACCTGGATCCGGGAACTCCGGGAGAGCGCCGGGCCGACGCGCCGCTGCTGCCGCGCACCCTGCTGGACGCCGTGCACGCCTTGGAGTCCGACGCCGTCGTCACCGGTGTCCTGGACGCGGTCGACCCCACGGCCGGGGTCTCGGCGTACTACGCCGAGCTCAAGCGCGAGGAGTTCTACTCCTGGCACTCCCGGGTCAGCGACTGGGAAGTCGACCGCTACCTCACCTCGGTTTGAGGCGACAGGTCACCCGGCACCTGCTGGACACCTATGCGAAACGATGACTACTCTGATGAAACACGCGAACGAAGGAGGACGCTGATGTGCGGGATCGCCGGTCTGCACCTGCGCAACGCCGCCCTGCAGCCGCAGCTGGGCTCCCTGCTGCAGACGATGCTGTGCCAGGCCGCCGAGCGCGGGACCGACGCCGCCGGCGTCGGGATCTACGGGGACGCCTCGCTGAACCCCGCCGGCCGTGCCACGGTCTGCGTCATCGAGTCCCCGCTGGCCGCCGCCGAGGCCACCGCCGCGGTGCAGGCCGCGCTGGGCCAGCCGGTCGACGGCCGCGGCTCGGGCCAGACGACGGTCTTCACCGCCGCCGCCGCCCCCGAGGCCCTGGAAGCCGCCGTCCGGGCCGCGCTGCCCGGCGCGGTCCTGACCAGCCGGGGGACCAACCTCTCGGTTCTCAAGGGCACCGGACACCCCGACGACCTGGCCACGACGTTCCGGCTCGCCGAGGCCAGCGGGTACCAGGGCGTGGCCCACACCCGGATGGCGACGGAGTCGGCCGTGACCTCCACCGGCAGCCACCCCTACTCCGTCGGCCCGGACCAGTGCATGGTCCACAACGGCTCCTTCGCCAACCACGCCACCATCCGCCGCGAACTCGAGGCCGAGGGCATCGCCTTCGACTCCCAGAACGACACCGAGGTGGGCGCGCGCTTCGTGGCCAAGCAGCTGGCCGAGGGCGCCGACGTGGAGAAGGCGCTGCGCCTGCTGTGCGAGCGGTTCGACGGGTTCTACACCCTGCTGGTGGCCACCGAGAACTCCTTCGCCGTCGTCCGTGACGCCATCGCCTGCAAGCCCGCCGTCATCGCCGAGACCGACGAGTGGGTCGCGATGGCCAGTGAGTACCGCTACCTCACCGGGCTGCCCGGTGTGGAGAACGCCCGCATCTTCGAACCTGAGCCGGAAGTGGTGTACGCATGGGAACGCTGACGTCTGATGTCGTCGAGGAGCTGGCCGACGTCACCACCGAGGTCGACTTGTCCCAGACGCCCGTCCGGGAGCTGAACTCCGCGCTGCACGCCGAACCGGAGGGTTCCACCGCCACGTACCGGGTGAGCAACCCCGAGGGCAAGCACTCCCTGGCGGTCGGGCTGAACCGCCCCGTGACCGTGACGATCGAAGGTCACGTCGGCTACTACGCCGCGGGCATGAACCAGCTGGCCACCATCGAGATCCACGGCAACGCCGGGGTGGGGGTCGCCGAGAACATGATGTCCGGCGCCGTCCACGTGCACGGTGACGCGTCCCAGGCCGCGGGTGCCACCGCGCACGGCGGGTTGCTCGTCGTCGACGGCAACGCCGCCGCCCGCTGCGGGATCTCCATGAAGGGTGTGGACATCGTCGTCGGCGGCAACGTCGGGCACATGAGCGGCTTCATGGCGCAGGCCGGCCGGCTGGTCGTCTGCGGCGACGCCGGCGACGCCCTGGGCGACTCGATCTACGAGGCCCGCATCTACGTCAAGGGCACCGTGAAGTCCCTGGGCGCCGACTGCGTCGCCAAGCAGATGCGCCCCGAGCACCTCGAGGAGCTCGCCCTCCTGCTCAAGGCGGCCAGCCGCGACGACGACCCTGCCGCGTTCACCCGTTACGGCTCGGCCCGCACGCTGTACAACTTCCACGTCGACAACGCCTCGGCGTACTGAGAGGGGTCCTGGAGATGACTGACGACCTCGCCAACGACATGGCCGCGCAGGGGCTGCGCGAGTCCGCGACGTTCGACCGCCGCACGATCGCGGCCATCCAGCACGCCGCCCGCACCGGCATCTACGACATCCGCGGCGGCGGCGCCAAACGCAAGCTGCCCCACTTCGACGACCTGGTGTTCCTGGGCGCCAGCATGTCCCGCTACCCCCTGGAGGGGTACCGCGAACGCTGCGACACCGATGTCGTGCTGGGCTCGCGCAACGCCAGGTTCCCCTTGCACCTGTCGACTCCGGTCACCATCGCCGGCATGAGCTTCGGCGCCCTGTCCGGCCGGGCCAAGGAGGCCCTGGGTCGCGGCGCCAGTGAGGTCGGCACCTCGACGACCACCGGTGACGGCGGCATGACCGATGAGGAGCGCGGCCACTCCAAGCACCTCGTCTACCAGTACCTGCCCTCGCGCTACGGCATGAACCCCGACCACCTGCGCGCCGCGGACGCCATCGAGATCGTGCTGGGCCAGGGCGCCAAACCCGGCGGCGGCGGGATGCTGCTAGGCCAGAAGATCACCGAACGCGTCGCGGGCATGCGCACCCTGCCCGTGGGCGTCGACCAGCGCTCGGCCTGCCGGCACCCGGACTGGACCGGACCCGACGACCTCGCCATCAAGATCGGTGAGATCCGGGAGATCACCGACTGGGAGAAGCCGATCTACGTCAAGGTCGGCGCCTCGCGGCCCTACTACGACGTCAAGCTCGCCGTGAAGGCCGGCGCGGACGTGGTGGTGGTCGACGGCATGCAGGGCGGCACGGCCGCCACTCAGGACGTGTTCATCGAGCACGTGGGCATCCCGACGCTGGCCGCGATCCCGGAGGCCGTGCGCGCCCTGCAGGAGATGGGCGTGCACCGCGAAGTGCAGCTCATCGTCTCCGGAGGCATCCGCAACGGCGCCGACCTGGCCAAGTGCATGGCCATGGGAGCCGACGCCGTCGCGATCGGTACCGCCGCGCTCATCGCCCTGGGCGACAACGACCCCGCGCTGGACGCGAAGTACCGCCAGATCGGCTCGGCCGCAGGGTTCTACGACGACTGGCAGGCCGGTCAGGACCCGGCCGGGATCACGACGCAGGATCCGGAGCTGCAGAAGAACTTCGACCCCGAGGTCGGTGGCCGTCGGCTGGCGAACTTCCTGCGGGTCATGACCATGGAGGCGCAGATCATCGCCCGCGCCTGCGGCAAGGCGCACCTGCAGCACCTGGAGCCCGAAGACCTCGTGGCGCTGAGCATCGAGGCCGCGGCCATGGCCAAGCTGCCGCTGGCGGGTACCAACTGGATCCCCGGCCAGGGCTTCTGAGGCGGGTGCGCACGGTCCGCTACGACGACGTTCCCGACCGGCCCTGGCGCAACGGGGGTGGAACCACCCGAGAGGTGCACCGCGACGAGCGGTGGCGGTTGAGCGTCGCCACCATCTGCGCCGCGGGGCCCTTTTCGCCGTTCCCCGGGGTCGACCGCACGTTCGTGGTCGCCCGGGGGACGCTGACCCTCACGGTCGCCGGGACCGGGCACCGCCTCGGTCCCGGCGACCTGCTCCGGTTCGCGGGGGAGGACGCTGTCAGTGCCGTCCCGGACGGGCCGGTCACGGCCGTCAACGTGATGACCACCCGTCCCCATGAAGCGCACGTCTGGGTCGGGATTCCCAGCACAGCTGAGGCATTCGTCGACTTGACGACTCTCCAGACACACGTCGCCGTCACCCCGCGCGACCTGCACCTCCACGAGGTCGCCCGCGGGGTCGTGGTGGAAGGAATCACATGAGCTCCACGCAATTCCTCGTCGTCGGGGCCGGGCTGGCCGGGGCCTCGACCGCCTGGCGGCTGGCCGAGCGCGGGTACTCCGTCACCCTGATCGAACGCGACGTCCCGGCCTCCGAACACGGCAGCTCGCACGGCTCCGCCCGCATCTTCCGCTTCCCCTACCCCCAGCGGGCCTACGTCGACCTCGTTCAGCAGTCGGTGCCCGGCTGGGCCGAGCTGTCCGCCTTGCACGGCTCGGACCTCATCACCCGCTGCGGGGCGCTGGACTTCGGGGCCACCCGGGACCCGCACCGCCTGGCCGGCGTGCTGGCCGCGGCGGGCGTTGACCACGAACTCGTGCCGCAGGCCGAGGCGGTGCAGCGGTGGCCGCACATCGCCTTCGACACTGATGTCCTCTTCCACGCGGCTGGCGGGGTGCTCGACGCCGAGTCCATCGTGCGGACCATGGTCGCGGCCGCGCAGGCGATGGGTGCCGAGCTCCTCACGGGATGGCCGCTGCAGCGACTGGAACGCACGAGTTCGGGTTTCACCGCTCACGCCACCGACGGGCGCACCGTGGCGGCCGAGCGGGTCGTCGTCAGCGCCGGCGGCTGGCTGCCTGACCTGCTGGGGAACCTCGCCCTGCCCAGCGGGTTCCTCGACGCCTTCCCCGCACTTGAGGTGAGGGAGGAGAACGCCTTCCACTTTCCCTACCGCGACGCGGACGCGAGTTCCGCAGGGAAGTGGCCGACCCTCATTCACAAGCGCGCCGACATCAGCGTCTACGCCCTCCCGGGCGGGCGGGATGCGCAGTTCCGCGGGCAGAAGGTCGCCGAGTACAACGCCGGTCGGCGACTCCCCTCGGCCGCGGCGCAGCAGGGCGCAATCGAGCCGGCCAACCGGGCGCGCGTTGTGGAGTACGTCCGCCGGTTCCTGCCGGGCCTGGAACCCGAGCCGTACGCCGAGACGACTTGCCTGTTCACCAACACTCCCACCGAGGACTTCGTGATCGACGAGGCCGACGGCGTGACCGTGGTGTCGCCGTGCTCGGGCCACGGGGCGAAGTTCGCGCCGCTGCTGGGCGAGATCGCCGCCGACGTGGCACTGGGCATCGGGTCGGTCCCGGAGCGGTTCCGGGTGGGGGCGGCGCGTGTCTGAGTTGCCGACGCCGACCGAGGCCACCACCACGACCGCTGGGCTGCTGTCGGCCATCGCCGACACCGGCCGCGACCGCGTCCGCGGCGGGTACTCCCGGCCGGTCTTCTCCACCGCCGAACGCGAGCTCGTCGACTGGTACGTCGCCGAGCTCGACCGCCGGGGGCTGCAAGCGCAGACCGACCGCAACGGGATCGTCTGGGCCTGGTGGAACCCCGCCGGGGCGCCGCCGGAAGGAGCGATCGTCACCGGCAGCCACCTGGACTCCGTGCCCGGCGGCGGCGCGTTCGACGGGCCGCTGGGCGTGGCCTCGGCGCTGCGCGCGGTGGACCTGCTGCGTGAACGCGAGGTGGCGCCGGCCCGGCCCCTCGGGCTGGCGGTCTTCCCCGAGGAGGAGGGGTCCCGCTTTGGGGTGGCCTGCTTGGGGTCCCGGCTGCTGACCGGCGCAATCTCCGCCGAGCGGGCCCTGGGGCTGACCGACCCCGACGGGAACACGTTCGCCGACGTCGCCCGCGCCGCCGGGCTGGACCCGGCCGGGTTCGGCCGCGACGAGCAGACGCTGGCCCGCATCGGCACCTTCGTCGAACTGCACGTCGAGCAGGGTCGCGGGCTGATCGACCTCGGCGCCCCGGTCGCGGTGGCGTCCTCGATCATCGGTCACGGCCGCTGGAAGTTCTCCGTGCACGGTCAGGGCAACCACGCCGGCACCACGCTGCTGGCCGACCGGCGCGATCCGCTGCTGGCGGCGTCCCGGCTCGTCGTGGCCGTCCGCGAGGTCGCCGCCGCGCACCCGGGAACGCGCGCGACCGTCGGCCGGCTGCAGCCGGTGCCCGGCGGGACGAATGTCATCGCCTCCCGCGTGGACCTGTGGCTGGACGTGCGCCACCCCGAGGACGCCGTGACCCGCGCGGTCGTCGCCGAGATCTCCCGCCGGGCGCAGGAGCTGGCCGCGGGGGAGGGCTGCACGGTGGAGGTGCGCGAGGAGTCCTTCGGCGGCACCGTCGACTTCGATCCCGCGTTGGCACGCCGCCTCACCACCACACTCGGCGGGGTCCCGACGCTTCCCACCGGTGCCGGTCACGACGCCGGCGTCCTGGCCGAACACGTCCCCACCGCGATGCTGTTCACCCGCAACCCGACCGGCGTCTCGCACTCGCCGGAGGAGTTCTGCACCGACGACGACGCCGAACGCGGGTCGACCGCCCTGGCCGACGTGCTGGCCGATCTCCTGACCTGATGACCGGAGCACCGGACCTCAGGCGTGCGGGGAACCCTCGCCGTAGGCGGTGATGGCCAGGAACTTCGCGGGCAGTTCGACGAGTTCCTCCGGTCCGTGCGGACCCTCACCGTCGAACTGCAAGGCGTCACCAGGGCGCATCGTGTACCGCGCCTCGCCGTGCCCGTACACCATCTCCCCCTCAAGCATGTACAGGATCTCGGTCCCAGGGTGCTGGAACAACGGAAAAACCTCCGAAGCCTCAGTCAGGGTGACCAGGACGGCCTCCATCCGCTTGTGCGGACCCCGCAGCCCACCCAGCAGCTCGTACAGGTGCCCCTGCTTGGAGCCCCGACGGATGATCTGCGCGCCGTGACCGGCCGGCACGAACACCGCCTCACGCTGATCGTCCACGCCGCGGAACAAGGCGGTGACAGGCACCTCCAGCCCGGCCGCCAACCGCGCCAGCGTCGTGAGGCTGCACGAGGTCTGCGCGTTCTCGATCTTCGACAGCATGGCCTTGGAGATGCCCACCCGGTCGGCCATCTCGGCCACCGACACCCCGGCCGCCTGCCGGTAGGCGCGCACCTGCGCAGCGATGCTGCGCTCAAGGTCACCCTCGACCGGGCCGGCGTGCTCGCGCGGGACCTGCCGGGCCGCCGAGCCGGCAGCGATGGGGTCCTCGGCGCTGCTCATGGGCCCCATCATGCCGCCTGGTGCACCAAGCGCCGGTCGATGATCGCCGTTCGGCGAGCCCCCCGCCAGGCGCGCGCCTTCGGCCACGACGGGCACTTCGAGAAGCGAAACGTGCGCGTAACCGCGCAGGCGTGCGACAGAAACATCCACCCAGTCTACTGACAGGCAACACCGTCTCTGCAGAGAAGGCATGCGTTGCAGCTCCCGTGCTGTACCGCAACGTTGCATCCCGCCTCATGCACCCGCAGCCCGACACCCTCACACGCCCGTTGACCGTCGTAGACGACCCAGACGACCCAGACGACAAGGAGTAGGTATCCGTGGACACCGGTAGCACCGCCTGGATCCTGGCCAGCTCGATGGCCGTCAGCCTCATGGTCCCGGGCCTGGCCCTCTTCTACGGGGGCATGACGGCGGCCAAGAGCACGCTGAACATGATGATGATGGTCTTCGGCGCCGTCGCCCTCACCGGAGTGCTGTGGATCCTCTACGGCTACTCCGCCGTCTTCGGCAGCTCCTACGGCGGCCTCGGGTTGCTCGGCGACATCACCGAGTACCTCGGCCTAGGCCAGCTGCTCGCCGAGCAACCCGACGCCACCTTGCCGCCGGCCCTCGTGGCCGCCTTCCAGGCGTTGTTCGCCGCCATCACCGTCGCCCTCATCGCCGGCGCGGTGGCCGACCGCATGAAGTTCGGCGCCTGGATGGTGTTCGCCGGGCTGTGGGTGAGCCTGGTGTACCTGCCCGTGGCCCACTGGGTCTTCGCCTTCGACGCCGCCGACGGCTCCGTCGTCGGCGGCTGGATCGCCAACCGCCTGGCCGCGATCGACTTCGCCGGCGGCACCGCCGTCCACATCAACGCCGGCATCGCCGCCCTGGCCCTCGTCCTGGTCCTGGGCCGGCGCACGTCCTGGCCCCGCCCGGCCCGCCCGCACAACCTGCCCTCCACCGTTCTGGGAGCGGGAATCCTCTGGTTCGGATGGTTCGGTTTCAACGGCGGCTCGGCGCTGGCCGCCGGCAACGCCGCCTCGGTGGTGTTCCTGAACACCTTCGGCGCTACCTGCGCGGCGCTGCTGGCGTGGCTGGTGGTGGAGAGGGTTCGTGACGGGCACGCCACCACGCTGGGTGCGGCCTCGGGCGCCATCGCCGGGCTGGTGGCCATCACCCCTTCCTGCGGTGCGGTCTCACCTCTAGGGGCCATGGCCGTCGGCCTGGTGGCCGGCGCGGTCTGCCCGCTGGCCGTCGGGCTCAAGCACCGCTTCGGCTACGACGACGCGCTCGATGTCGTCGGCGTGCACCTGGTCGGCGGCGTCGTCGGCACCCTGCTCATCGGGCTGCTTGCCACCTCCAAAGCCCCCAACGGCCGCGACGGTCTCCTCTACGGCGGCGGTTGGGGCCTGCTGGGCGTGCAGGCCGCCGCGGCCGGAGCGGTGCTGGCGTACTCCTTCGTCGTCACCCTGCTCATCGCCCTTGCCTTGAAGGTTGTGATGGGGCTACGGGTGAGCGAACCCACTGAAGTGCTAGGCATCGACGTCGCCGTGCACGCCGAAAGCGCATACGACCTGGCGTCGGGCGGGCCCGTCGGTGGTGGAGCACTGCCGCACCCCAACATTACGGCCAAGCTCACCCGCAACATGTCCGTCGTCGACAGCGCACCTACCGCCGACTGAGCGGCAGCACGAGGTCGGGCAGGCCCTGCCCGGGGCGGAAGGCCTGTAGGTCGCCACCACCAGCAGGGGACGTCACCGTGCCCGCCCAGCGGGTGCGGGTGGAAGCGTGTTATCGCTACGGCTACGTCGGTGACGTGCTGGGCTGGACCTGGTCGTTGCGTTTCTGCAACTACGGGACGGATGCTGTCAAACGATCGGTGAACCACCGATCGTTTGACGGTCTGCTGTCGTGCAGCGCTGCTGTCAACGGTGACGCCGCTCAGTCGAGTGCCTCGTCCGTGGGTGCGGGCGGACTCTCCCCGGCACTAGTGCTGGCGAGAGTTCGCCTCTTGGCGTGTGAGATCGGCGCAGGTAGAGTCCGCCCTCGCTGCTCGGCTGCGCCGCGAGGCTCCACGTCATGAGCCGGCAACGACGGCGGGAAGCGGGCCGACGTTCGGGTTCCGCCCTTTCGAGGACGTGCCGTCGGCCGATCCCCTCGACGGCCCTCAAGGAGGCCGCCGCAGGGACCTGGATGACGGGGGGGCTCCGCTCCTCGCCTCGCTCATCGTGGTCGCCGTCCCGAACGTGGGCCTCCTGGGGTGCGAGCCACGAGCCTTTGCGGACCGGCGAGCCTGCGCCGTCCTCGAGTCCGTGCCCTCAGCGTGGTGCTGTGGTGCTGGTGGTGAGGTGTTGGGGCGCATCCAGGTGCAGGTCCCTGGAGTGGGGCCCGCTGCCGTTGAGGGACAGGGCGCAGACCGTGGGTGCGTAGGTGCTGGCGGTAAGGGTGTAGTCCCCGTCGGCCACGTCGTCGAACCGGTACTGGCCGTCATCAGCGGTCACGACGTGCGCCACAATTTAACCCTTCGGCGGCGATGTGGACAGCAGATTTGGCTGAAACCTACGAACTCACCGCCGTCAGCGCCCGCCGGGCCGATCGTGCCCGTCACCTCTTGAGCGGGCTGGGTCTGAGCGCAGCAATCGTCGGCGCGCATGAACTGGCCGAACACGCCGAGGTGGTCGTGGAGTGCGCGCCGTCAGCCGTATTCCGCCAGATCGCAGAGCCCGCCGTCGAGCGCGGGCGGCTCCTCATCGTGCTCAGCGCCGCAGCGTTGCTCGAATCTTAGGACCTCGTCGGTCGTGCCCACCGCACCGGCGCCCGCCTGCACGTGCCGACCGGTGCCCTTCTCGGCCTGGATGCCGTCCAGGCCGCGGCGCTCGGCGAGGTGCGCTCGGTACGGCTCATTACGCGCAAGCCAGTGGCAGGACTCCGCAACGCGCCCTGGTTCCCCCGTCACGGCATAGACCCCGACACCCTGACCGAAGCCGTCCGGCTCTTCAACGGAACTTGCCGTGGCGCGGCACGCGAGTTCCCGGCCAACGTCAACGTGGCGGTGGCCCTGTCACTAGCCGGGATCGGGCCGGACCGCACCACGATGGAAGTCTGGGCTGACCCCGATGCACGGACCAATACTCACCAGGTGCTCGTAGATGCAGCAGCCGCACAGCTCGACTTCTCGGTCTTAGGTGCTCCATCGGAGAACCCGGCCACTGGCCTTCTCACACCCCTCAGCGTCGTCGCGCTGCTTTACAAGCTGACGGCGACCCTACGCGTTGGCACCTGACATCTGCGCTCGCGTTCGCTACCATTCCGGTTTCCTCGGCCCCGACGGTGGGCCCGACTCGACCGTGTGAGCGCCGCCTCCTGTGCGTATCCCGGAAAGAAGGACCTGACCGCGGCGCCAGCGACGAGCGAGATTGCTCCCGCTCAGAAAGAGCAGCGCCGGTGGCGTCGTGTTAGCGTCCGCGCTCTGCAGCTTCACGCCCTGCCATGAGGGTCATCTCTTGTACCCGTTTACCCGGTCAGTGGACCCGGTGAGATCAGAGGCGAGCGCCCTCCAAGTCAGGGGTCCTGGCATCCTGCGCGCCATGACGATCCTGACGGCCCGCGCCCTATCCAGCTGGACCTGGAGGAGCTGGTGGACCTGATGCTGCAGGCCCCGGCCGACAGTGTGCTGATCGTGTCCAACGCGGTGAACTGGCAGCAGGAACTGACCAAGGCCGCCCCCCGGCCCCCGTTCGCGGGCCTGTGGCGGCGTCGGTTGGTGTCCACGCAGGACGAGGACGACCCGGGCCGCTCGGCGGTGCAGGTGGGCCTGGAGCTGCGGTCGAAACAGGCCGTCGGCGCCGGCGGGCACCTGGTGATGCTGGTGGCCTTGGAACCCACCGACCCCATCGGCCTGGTGGGCTACGTGGCCCCCGCCTTGGACCGGGTGAACTGGCGGGCCCGGCCTGGCAGCTGACTTCCCGTGTTGCCCGCTCGTTCTCGCCGGAGCGGTCGCCGTGTGCGGCGGTGCCGCGTGGTTCACGTTGCGTCAGGCCCGGCAGCCTGGCGGGCCGCGTCTGACCAGGCCACATCTGACCAGGGCACCGGCGCCTACTGCAGGTACTGCAGGTGGTCAGTCCGAACTGGCTGAGGTGGCGTGTCAGTCGGCGCAGTCGTTGCAGATCAGCTGCCCGTCGTTGCTGCTCTGGGTGGCGTGCAGTTGGCTGCGGTGCTTGACCAGGAAGCAGCTGGTGCAGGTGAACTCATCCTGCTGGCGGGGCAGCACCTGCACCGACAGTTCCTCACCGGACAGGTCTGCACCGGGTAGCTCGAAGCCCTCAGCGGCCTCATTCTCGTCCTCATCCACGCGCGAGGACGACGTCTTGTCGCTGCGCTGGGTCTTCAGTTCCTCGATCGAGTCGGCCTCGAGGTCCTCGTCGGTCTTGCGCGGTGCGTCGTAGTCGGTGGCTACCAGTTGCCTTTCCTTGTGTTGTGAGCTGTCTGCCTGGTGCCCGACGGGTCTGTCTGGGCGCCAGAGCGCCGTACTCAACCACGCCAGGACCGTGGGCATGCCCGCGCCACACCTCACCGCGGTGTGGCCCGCACCACGCTGCCGGTGCAGTCGTGGGACCGGAGGGTGAGGTGCACCGCGGCCCGGTCCCGCTCCCGTACCGGTGACTCTGCGTGCTGGGCAGGTGGCAGCGTGTCGGAGGGACGGGGCATGCTGGAAGCCGCCCGGTCCAAACCGCTGCACCAGGGCACTGGAGCACGCGCACTGGGTCAGGGGGACGTCGTGGGCATCGCTTGGGTCGAGGCCGTCCGGTTGGGGCGAGCCAACCGCAGCCAGCACGAGGAGCTGGAGGACCGGCACGCCGCCCTGCTCAAGCGCGCCGAGCGGGAGCGCCACGCGCAGGAGCAGCGCCGCCAGGAGGTGTACGAGCAGGTCCTGGTGCCCTTCCGTGACGTCTTCGCCCGGCTGAAGAACGTCGACCTGGCCGAGCTGGCCAGCATCGACCTGCCCGCCACCGGGCACACCCCGCAGGTGCAGGTCACCCAGGTGCGCCTGAGCGCCCTGCAGACCGTCGGGGCGCTGGCCGGTGGGCTGGGCGCTGGGGCGGGGGCCAGCGCGGGCGCCGCCGCCGCGGTCACCGCCTTCGCCGCCGCCTCCACCGGCACCGCCATCTCAGGCTTGTCCGGGGCGGCAGCCACCAGCGCCACCTTGGCCTGGCTCGGCGGTGGGTCACTGGCCGCCGGCGGGTACGGCGTGGCCGGGGGCACCATCGTCTTGGGCGGCCTGGTGGCCGCCCCGGCGGTGCTGGCCACGGTCGGGGTGGTGGCCTGGCAGGGACGGCGCCAACGTCGCCGCCAGCGCCAGGACGCCGACAAACTCTCCGTGGACGAGGCCAACCTGACCCGAGCGGAGGACAAGACCGCTGCGGTCATCGCCCGCAGCCGCCAGGTCCGCACCCTGCTCACCGACCTGCAGACCGAAGCCGGCCTCCACCTGGAGGAGCTGCAGGCCCTGGTCGAGGCCGAGACCGACTACACGCTCTACAACCCGGCGCAGCGAGCGCAGGTGGCCACGACGGTCTCGCTGATGACAACGACCATCTCGGTGATGTCCACCCCGCTGGCCGACGAGAACGGAGTGGTGAGCGACTTGTCGGGCCAGGTCGTCAACGACGCCCGCGAGCGCCTGCAGGACCTGACCGGTGAGCGCACCGGTGAGCACAGCAGGGAGCGCACCGCTGCCGAGACGGGGGCGGGCACCGCGGCACCTGCTGAGACGGCTGCCGAGGCGGATGAGGCGCCGAGCACGAAGGCGACGTCATGAGCGGGGGCGCAACCGACGGGCCGCAGGAGATCGGCGAGGCCTCAAACGGCATCGACGCCCCGGGCTCCGGCGAGCACGGTGCGTCTGGTGACCCCCAGGAGTCCGGCACACCCGAAAAACCCGGTGCAAAGGAGCCCGATGCAGAGGAGTCCGGTGCGTCGGGCCGAGGCCGCCGGTTCCTTCGAGCCGGGGCGCGAGCGGGAGCACGATCTAGGGCGCAGGCCGCGGCGTGGGCGCTGGTGAACGCCGCCACCGCGCGGGCCGCCGCTCAGACCGCAGAGGCCTTGCGGGTGCAGAAGATCGCTCAGCAGGTCGCGCAGCGCTACGCCAAACTCGGTGGGCCCCAGCGGGCCGGGCACCTGTTCGAGGTTATGCACGAGCTCTCCTTCAACCTCGACGCCATCGCCAAGGGCTCCAAGATCCGCGCCACCACCACCGAGTGGATCGCCGGCGGCTCTCAGACCGCGGCCGCCGACCTGCACCTGCTCGACGAAGGCGGTCGCCTGCTCGCCGCCGCCCAAGCCAAACTCTTGGCCGAGCCCCTCGGGACCGGAACCGGAACTGCCCGCAGCCTCGTCAACGCCCACTACGAGGGCATGCAACGTCTCATCGCCGGCGACCACCTCGAGGCCGTGAAGAACGTCCTGGACAAGCGCCTGACCATGCCCCCCGAGGGCCTCGGGTACACCGACTACGCCGACGCACGAGCCCACGTCACCGCCACCTTGCACATCGACGACCCGAGCCTGCGCAGCGGCTTCTTCCGCCGTGGGAGCCAGGTGTCCAGCACCCCGGTCTCCTTCGATGACGCCCGCACCGCCGGCACCGACGCCGCCGGCTGGGGCAAGAACCAGGTCCACCACGCCGGCGTTCACCAGGTGAAGACGGCGATGGCCGCCGGCGCGGTCACCGGCGCGGCGCTCGCCGGCGTCGTGGAAGCAGCCAAGCAGGCCGCCCGGGTCCGGGCGGGGGAGACGTCCGCGGCGGCCGCGGCCGCCACCGCAGCCGGCGCCGCAGCCATGGGGGCGGTGCGCCCTGCCTTGGTCGCCGGGCTGGGGGAGGCGATCTCCGTCGCGGTCGCGGCCAAGACCCTGCCGGCGGTGCTGGGGAAGGGCTCCACGCCGGCGGCGATGGCCGGTGCGGTCGCCGACATCGCCGAGGCGGGGATCGCCTTCGCCCGGGGAAGCATCGACGCCGCCGAACTTGCCGAACGCTGCTGCGAGACGGCTCTGCAGACGGTCCTGGTGGGGGCGTGCGGGGCGCTGGCCCACACCGCGATCCCGGTGCCCATCGTCGCGGGTCTGGTCGGGGGCCTGGTGGGTCAGGCCGCCGCGACCCTGATCAGCCAGGGCCTGCGTGCCGCTGTGGGCACCGTGCGTGCCGAGCTCACCGCCAGCGAGAATCGCGATGGCGACAGTGACGTGCACGACGTCCAGGACGGGGTCAAGGACGGGCTCGAGGAACGTTTCGCCGTCTTAGAAGACGAGACCGCCTCGGCCATCGCCACCGCGATCCTACTGGGAGAGGCCGAACGCGAGTTGGGGGCCGAACGCAACGCCTACGTCAGCGCCACCGTCGGCCCCCTGCTGGACGACGCACTGATTGCGGTGACCAGCGCCGAGCCAGATGAGGTGCTGAAGCGGCTGGCCGAGGTAGCGCGCTGCTTCAACGGGCAGCCCTTGTTCGTCACGGTCCAGGAGTTCGACGCCTGGATGGCTGATGCGACGACCTCGCTCACCCTGGACCCGAACTGGCGGTGACGCACGGCCGGGGTGGTGCGGTGGCGGCGGGACCTCTTCGATGTCCGCAGTGCTCGTGGTTGTTCAGCCGGCGTCCTGCAGGTCCGGTTCCCCGTCGCCCGGCAGGTCCGGTTCCGCCTCGCCCGGATCCAGACTGTCGTCCCCACCGGCGACGTCGTCGGGGGCGTCGGGGTTGTTGGGGTCGTCGAGCAACTTGGGCGCCGGCGGGACCCAGGCGCGCAGCGGCTGCACCACGGCCGTGTAGAAGCTCTCCAGCCCGTCGGTGACTGAGGGGATGAAGGCATTCTTTACGCCTGACCTCTTGGTGCCCATGGGACTGGTCCGGGACAGGGTGAACGCGGCGACCTCGACATCCCGTTCGGGCAGCAGCACCGCGGGTTGGTCGCGGACATCGCCCAGGCGCTCGCAGGTGGAGCCGCTGCGGCTGCTGAAACTGACGTCGACCAGGACGTCGTCGGGAGCGTCCTTGAGTTGGCGCAGCAGCCAGGTGACCCGCCGCTGCGCGCCGCCTTCCTGCGGGGCCTGGATCCGGACGCTGGTGCGGATCTGGCTGGTGCGCAGGTCGGCCACCACGGTGAGGGGGCCGGCGGCGCCGGGCACCCGCACGGTGGCCTCCAGTTCACCGGAGGAGACCAGCCGGGCGGTGGTGGCGGCGATGCGGGCGACGGGGTCGGTGGCGATCTTGCGGGGCAGGACGTGGGTGACGGTGACGCCCAGTTCGGCGGTCAGCCGCAGCCGCAGCTGCCGGACCAGCCGGATCCAGGCCTCGGCGACGGCGGGGACCTTGCGGTCCCCGGTGCGCAGCGTGCCGGCCGAGACCGCCTCACGCACGCCGACCCAGGCCGAGCCCATGTCCTCAAATCCCGAGGCCCCGGAGCGGGGGTGCTGCAGGTAGCGGATGAGTTCATGCAGCACCCAGGCCTGCAGCGGGTCGGCCACCCCGCGATGGGTCAGGGCCATCTGCGCCTCGTGCAGGACTTCGGCCCAGGACAGGTGGTGCAGGGCGACCTTGCGCAGTTTGCGCTTGTCGACCTCCACCGGATGCTCCCCCGCGGCCGGGGGGATGTCGTTGGAGATGGTAATGACGGCATCGAACCCCTGGGCGCGGGCGACGTCGAGGTAGTTCTCGACCTGGTCGCGGCGCAGTTGGCCATCGCCGGTCTTGACCTCGACCAGCCCGGTCCAGATCTTGCCGGCGCGGGCCACGCGCAGCACCCCGTCGGGGTAGACACGGGCCTCGCCCAGCTCGAAGGGCACCTCCAGGTAGGCCTCGACCGCCCCGCCGGGGGCGCCGAAGTGGGAGACGATGGCCCGGGCGAAGGCGCGCACGCCCATCATGGTGGACAGCAGCGCGGAGGTGGCGCGCTTTTCCTGTTCCCCGGCGCTGCCGACGCCGTAGATGGAGAACAGCCGGGCCGGTTGCCAGCCCTCGGCGCCGGCCAGCCGCAACGCTGGTGGCTTGGCCTGCACGGGGGCGACCTTGCGGGTGCGGACACCCTTGCGGGCCGGTGTAGTGGGAACAGGGGCAGGATCGGCGGCCTGCGCGGTGGCGTCGTCGGCCACCCCGTCGGCCCCTACGTTGGCCACCACGCCGCTGACCGTGGTCGTCGCCGGGGCCGCGCCCTCGCCGGTGCTGACGGTGATGGTGGCCACGACGGTGGCCGTGGGGGGCGCGGTCTCGCCGGTCGACCCGGTCTCGTAGGCCGAGGCGGCGGCGACCTCAGGGGCGCCCGCGTCGTCGGTGTCGACAACCTCGACCAGATCATCGACCAAGTCGTCGACCGGATCGATGGCCGGATCTTCAAGAGGGGCGTCACCAGCCGCAGCCGGGCCGGCAGCGGGCAGCGCCGCCGCGTCCTGCGAGGTGTTCTGGCCGTGGCCTTGGCCGGTCGCTTCCTGGGCCAAGTCGTCGGACTCATCGGGTTCGTCGTCGATGGAAACGCCGAAGTCCTGCGCCAGGCCGGCCAGGCCGCTGTCCCAGCCCTGAGCGACGCTGCGGACCTTCCACTCACCGCCGCGGCGGTAGATCTCGGCGAAGACGAAAGCGGTCTCGAGCCCGGCGTCGTCGATGTCGCAGACCGCCAGCGTGGTGTTGGCGGCGTCCAGCAGCAGCAGTCGCAGCTCGGACAGGTCCCCGAAGGTGCCCTCCTCGCGGCTGGCCGCGATGGCGACGACCTCCACGTCCTGGCCCAGCTCGTCCAGATCGAGCGACAGGCGCTCCTCGACGGTGGCCTCCGAGCGGGTGCGGCCGGTGTGGTGGACCGCACCGTCGGGGGAGCTGGGCTGGTTGTAGAAGACGAAGTCGGCATCGGAGCGCACCCGCCGGGCCCCGGTGAGCAGCAGCGCCGAGGCGTCGATGTCCACCTCGCTGTCGGCCTCGCTGTCGTCTCGCCAGCTGATGACCACCCGCAAGCGGCGGGCCTCGGCGGGCAGGGTGCGGTTGGCGCCGCGGGGCAGGGACAGGTGCTCCACGCCGTCCAGTGTGCCTACTTCCGGCGTGCAGTGTAGGTTACTGAGCGCAACCAACCCCCGATCGGCCGCCAGTGCCGGACGATTGGCTGGCCAGGACACCGTGACGCCCGCATCGGCGGATGACCGCTGGCGGGACTGGGGTCTTTCCCCAACTCCCTCACAGCTGGGACGCTGTACCGGTGATCCTTCCCAAGGTTCGCGACCCGCGACTGATCACGATCCGCCGCGGTGGAGAACTCAGCGACGAGGACCACCGCCTCCTCGCCTTGTGGGCCGCTGAATGCGCAGAACATGTCCTGTATCTCTTCGAGGACGAACAGCTCAGCGACACCCGTCCGCGCGAGGCCATCGAGGCAGTACGCGCCTGGGCCGATGGCGACGTGCGGATGATGGATGCCCGCGCCCGCGGCGGACATGCGATGGGGGCCGCCCGCCCGCTGTGGGGAGCCGCTCGGCACGCCGCCTACGCTGCCGGCCAGGCCGCGTGCGTCCCTCACGTGCCCGAGCACGACCTCGGCGCCGCCGCCTACGCGATCAAAGCGGCACAGGCGGCGGGCGCGGTCGACTCCACCGCCGGACGGCTAGAGCGGGACTGGCAGCGGGAGCGGCTTCCGCAGCGCATCCGGCCGCTGGTGCTCGAGGACCAGGCCAGACGCAACGCGATCTGCTGGTCCGCCTTCGACGACTGAGGAGACCTCACGGTCATCCCGCTGACGTAGACGTCGACGACCGACCGAGTCCGCCGGGATCGAAGATCGTCAAGGGGGGACGACCTGCGGCAGGCTGCCCTGTCGGCACCGGCGCCTCGGCAAGGATCAGCCATGGACACTGCTGCGGACCAGTCCCTGCCCTTCGAGGGCGCACCACCCTCACCGGTGTGGCACGCGGCACCGGCCGACGTCCTGCCCGGCATCGCACTCGTCCTGGGCCGATCCTCCAGCACCGTGGTCACCCTCAGCCTCGTCCGTGCCTTCGCCACCGGTCTGTCCCTGACCCTGACCGTGCACGCGCGCGGCCAGGCGCGCCGCGGGAACCTGTTCGCCGAGGTGGGTGAGGGTCCCTACGAACACGCCCAGGACGAGGAATGGGAGGAAGGCAGGTTCCGGTGGGGACTGGAACTGCCCGACGGGCGGCAGGTCAGCAACCTCGATCCACCGGTGCTCACCACCGGCGCCGCCAGCGGCCTGGGCGACACGTGGCTCGAGCTGGAGTACTGGCTGTGGCCGCTGCCTCCGACCGGTCGCCTGCGCCTGCGGTGCCAGTGGCTGGACCAGGGCATCGAGGCGAGCGTGCACGAGCTGGACGCTGCTCCGTTGCTGCAGGCCGCGGCCCGCGCTCAGCCCTTGTGGCCCACGGACTGAGGACTGCTCACTGCCCTGACGTCGAACGCACTGTCATTTCGCGTTGTCTGCGCTGTCGTGGGCGGCCAGCACCCCGCCCAGCTCGGCGTCTGGCACCGATGTTCTGAGGCGGAACTATCACCGATGTCCTGCAAGATCACCCTCGGCCCGGACACGGCTACACCCAACCGGTTCCGGTTCGGACAGTAACGCGGCGGGGACGGCGCCGGCGTTGCTCGACGGCGCGGAAGGTCCGCGACCAGCGCAGCGCGAAGGCCTCCAGGTCATCGGCACTGGCACATGCGCTCAGCTCTTCGTCTTCCACCAAAGTCCACGGCGCGGTGCGCCGGGTCGCGGCCGCGGCGGTGTCGGCGTGGCGCTGGGCTTGAGACCGCCGCGGCCGGTAGCCCTGCACCGACGGCCCGGACGGCTGGGACGACAGCCAGGACTGCACCTGAGCCTGGAACTGCACCTGGGGCTGGCCGTGGGTCACGGCGCGCTCAGCTGCCAACCATCGCGCAGCCCGCCGGGGCCATGGCCGAGCCAGCCCTTCTCGCGCAGCCACGCGGTCCGCTTCTGCCAGACCCGGTCCCCGACGCCGGCCTCCCGGGCGAGGACCGCCGCGGTGAGATCGGCTGGGATGCGGTTCTCGTAGTCGGCGGCCGCGGCCAGCACCCACGCCACCGCCTGCAGCGACATGCGGGAGGGGGCGGGCAGCTGCGCTCGCGGGATGGTGCGGATCGTGGCCTGCAGCGCACGAGCCCACCGCACCGCCGAAGGAACCATGTCGCGCGGGTCGCTGGGCAGCAGGCGCACCTGCTCGGGTGGCGCCTGGAGCAGGCCGCTGCCCCCTGGCGCAAGGTTGGAGTTGAGGTCAGGGCTGAAGTCGGAGTTGAAGTCGGAGTTGGAGGCGGGGCTCATCGCGGCCAGGCCGTGGTGTGGTCAGTGGTGTGGTCGCGGGCCGCGGCCAGCACCTGGGTCGAGACAGCGCCGGAACGCTCGACCAGGTGGTGCAGGACGTCGTGCTGCACGCCGGCGTTCATGGCCGCCACCGCGGTGCGGGCCAGCGCCGAGCGCAGCCGGGCCCGGTCCCACTCCACCTGGGCCACCCACTGGCTGACCTGGCGCAGCTTGGCTTCGGTGAGGTCGAGGTGGGCGGCGAGCAGGGCGACCTCGGCGGGAGAGTAGGTCCGTCCTCCGCGCAGTGTGGCCTTGCCCATGTCCGCGAACCGCATGATCCACCTGTCGGCATGTGGTGGTCAGGTCTTGACCGCGGCCACCCGGGCGGTCGATCCCCCGCTGTGGCGGTGGAATCGACAGCTACATCAGATGCGCGCGCCCTTTTCCTGGTTGCAGCGCCGGCACAGCAGCCGCAGGTTGTCCTCGCTGGTGGCCCCGCCCAGGCTCCAGGGGATCTCGTGGTCGTACTCCAGGTACTCGGCGCGCCCGCACTGCACGCATTTACCGCCATCGCGCTGGAAGACCGCGACCTTCACCGCGTGGGGGATCCGGCGGGAGTCTCGCTGCCCGGGAGCGATGACCAGGCGCTTGGCGATGCGCAGCGCCCCCTCGGCGGTCGCGGCCACGATGTCGGCATCCACAACGCGGTAGATGTACTCCCCACCGGCGCGGGTGGTCTGGATGTGCACGTCGGCGCCGAAGGCATCGACCCGCAGCACCTGGTTGTAGGTGTACTGGTGTCCGCTGACCCCGCTGAAGGCCACACCGCGGCTGGTGATGAGCAGCCGGCCGGAGTGCAGGCGCTCGCCGGAGGCGTTGCGCTTGACGTAGGTGGCCGGGGTCTGCAGGTGGGGGGTCTCATCGGCCTGCAGGTGCAGGCCGTGCACGCTGATCCGGGGCAGCACCCCGGAGCGGATGAGGCTCAGCTGCTGCCCGCGCAGCAGCTGGCCCCTCAGCACCGTGACCTGGGGGTGGTCTTGAAAGGACAGGGCCGCGACCCAGGCGTCAAAGTCGTCGATCTCGTGCTGCTCGATGATGGAGTCGGCGAAAGCGACGTGGACGACGGTCTGCAGGTGCGCCAGCGCGATCGGCTCGATGTCCGGGCGCATCCGGGGGTAGGTCAAGCCCAGCTCGTGCAGGCGCCGCCAGTGCTGGTCCAGGCCGCTGGGGGGTGAGGTCGCCAGCAGCCGCTCCAGGTCATGCAGCCAGGCCTCACGTACGGGCGTGCAGGTGGGGCAAGGGCCGAAGGACAGCCGCTTGCGAGGCAGCTTGGTGCTGCAGTGCACGCAGTAGCCGCGCTGCCCCTGGCGGGCGGGATCCGGTCGAAGCGTGGGCGGGGGTGGCGGCGGGGTCGGGCCGCGGTGGGGTGTGGGGGAGGGGACCGGCACGGGCTGCTGCGGGGGTACTGGGCGAGGTCCGCTCGCCGCCGCGTTCGATGCCTGGCCTGGAGCGGGGCGCGTTGAAGGCGGCGGGGCTGGGGTCGCGTCCCCCGTGCCGTCATTGGCGGTGCCGTCATTGGCGCTGTCGTCCTCGACGTCGATGCCGTGATCGCGCAGAAGACCGGCGAGGCCGTTGGCGTAGCCGGCGCCGACGGAGCTGACCCGCCACGCTCCCTGGTGCCGGTAGATCTCACCCAGGATCACGACGGTCTCCACGCTCAGGTGCTCGGCCTGCAGGACGACCTGGGAGCCGTCGTCACCGCTGATCGTGGTGCGCAGAGAGCCGAGGGCGGCGAAGGGCTCACCGTCTCGGGAGGCGGCCAGGATGATGCGCTGGATCGAGGCCGGGACCCGGCTCATCCTGAGCCGCAGGCGGCCGGGGCTGAGCAATCTCACGCCGTGACGGTCACCAGGAGCGTTCCAGAACACCAGGTCCGCGTCCGAGGCGGCCTTGCGGCGCTCGTCGACGAGCAGGGCCAGCAGGTCCAGCTGATCGTCGAGGTGGGTGCCAATGGTGAACCGCTGGCCGGTCAGGGAGGTGCGGGCGCCGCTGGACAAGGTGAGCACCGGCACTCCAGGGGTCGACTGATCTGGCCCTCATCGTAGAACGCGCCACTACAGGGCGTCGGTGAATGCGGTGATCGCTTCCTTGCGTAGCCGTTCCGTCCCGCGGCCTCGGGCGCGGAGCTCAAACGGCGACAGGGGCCTGCCGGTCGGTGAGGCGGGCGTGAAGGACAAAGTGGTCGGTCGGAATCTGAGCCCGCAGCTGTTCGATGGCGGCCTGGTGCCGGCGTCGATGAGCAGCGATGCGACGTTGTGCTGCGCTCACCTGGACGCTGTGTTACATCACGGCGGCTGGTGGTGGGCCGCCACCCGCGACACCCGCCTGATGCGGACGATCCTGCAGGTGCGATGCACGTGTTCAGTAGCCGTGGGCGAAGTCCACCACGTTGCGCAGTGGCTCGCCTCCAAGGAAGCGTTCAAGGTTGTCGCAGAAGATGTCGAGACCCCTGGCGGCCGTGCCCGGGGTCGTGGCGCCGTTGTGCGGGGTGACGATGACGTGCGGTTCCTTCCAGAACGGCGAGTCGGGTGGTAGCGGTTCGACGGTGTGGGCGTCCAGGCCGGCGGCGCCGACCTGGCCCGAGCGCAGCGCCCGCAGCAACGCGTCGTCGTCGGCGATCCCGCCGCGAGAGATGCAGACGTAGTGCGCGCCGCGGTTCAGCAGCGCGAACTGCGCGTCACCGAGCATGCCCCGCGAGGCCGGCGTGGCGGGGGCGCAGACCACGAGGACATCAAGACCGGTGAGGAAGCGGTCCAGGTCGTCCGGGGTATGCACTGCGTCGACACCAGGGACGGCGGTTCCGCGCCTGCTGAGCCCGACGACCCGCATGCCGAACGCCGCGGCGCGGACGGCGAGTTCCCGGCCCGCGTGACCGAGGCCGAGGATCCCCATCGTCGAGCCGAGGAGCTCGGGGTGCGTGCGCCGTTCCCACCGATGTGCGCGCTGCGCGGCCATCCAGGCGGGGGCGTCGCGGTTCAGCATCAGCGTCAGCATCATGGCGTGCTCGGCCAGTGGGACGGCGCCGTTGCCGGTCGAGGAGGTGACGACGACCCCGTCGGGCAGCAGGGAGGGGTCGCGGGCGAACTCCTCGCCGTCCACGCCGGCGGCCCAGCTGTGCAGCCAGCGCAGCTGTCCGTCCACGCTGGCCCGCGCCGGGCCGCCCGCCTTCGGGAATTCGACGCGAGCCCCGGGGACTGCCTCCACGATCCGGCGGATGCGCTCCCGCTCCTGCTCGGAGCGGTTCCCCGTCACCTCGACCAGCGTCACGCGAACGCCTTCAGCCAGCCGGTGCCGGCCTCCGTCGGCACGTACTCGGCGCCGATCCACCCCGCGTACCCGGCGGTCTGCAGCGCGGGGAGCAGGAACTCGTAGCGGATCTCGCCGGTGCCGGGTTCATGCCTGCCCGGGTGGTCGGCGATCTGCACGTGGTGCACGTGCTCGGCGTACCGCTGGTAGGTCGCCAGCAGGTCCCCGCGCAGCACCTGCGCGTGGTAGACGTCGAACTGCAGCCCGAGTCCTGGGCCCACCTCGCGGCGGACCGCGTCGGCGTCAGCCATCGTCGAAACGACGAAACCCGGCACGTCCCGGTCGTTGACGGCCTCCAGGACGATCTGCACCCCCGACCCCTCGAACGCCTCCAGCGTCGCCCGCAGGTTCGCGACGAGCGTGGCGCGCAGCTGCACCGGGTCGGCGCCCTGGGACGCCCTGCCGGCCAGGACGTTCACGGTCGGGCACTTCAGCGCACGGGCGTGCTCGAGCGCACGGGGGAGCCCGGCGCGGAACTCCTCGACCCGGTCGGGCAGCGCCGCGATGCCGCGTTCGCCGGCCGCCCAGTCGCCCGAGGGGACGTTGAACAACGCCAGTTCCAGGCCGCCCAGGGCGGCCCGCAGGTCCTGGAGGGGGACGTCGTAGGCGCCGACGTACTCGACTCCGGTGAAGCCGTCGGCCCTGGCGGCCGCGAACCGGTCCAGGAACGGCAGGTCCTGGTACAGCATCGACAGGTTGGCGCTGAACTTCACTCCGAGTCCTCCCCAGCGTCCCGCCACGTGACGTGCACGACTTCGAGCTGCCCGATCCGGTCTAGGACGACCTCGACCCGCCCGTCGGTGATGGTTGAGGGCGCGTCGGCCCCGGAGATCAGCAGCCGCACCTCGTCGACCTGCTTGCCCTCGGGCACGGTGACGGACACCGCGTAGGGGCCGGTGCCGATGACTTCGCGGTAGGCGCCGCGCATGGTGAACGGGTTCGTGAGGTTCACCAGGAACACCCCGCTCTCGCGGTCGTTCTCGTGCACCGCGACGTCCACCATCCCCGGGCCGCTGACCTGGGCCCGGCCGTCGCCGCGCAGGGCCCAGCGCACCGCACCGGCGAGCAGCTGCCCGTGGTCGGGTTGCAGCGACTCCCAGAACAGCGAGGCGATGTCGAAGGCGAGGTAGACCGAGCGGCCGCCGCCGGCGTGCTCGCGGGTCACCACCGCCGGGTCGCGCGGCGCCTCGCGGGCGTAGACCTCCTCCATCGGCAGGTCGGGGTAGTCGGGGACGAACCGGAACGGCACCTGCGTGCCGTCGGCGGCCTCGACCTCGACGACGCGGGTGCCGCCGATGATGCGCTGGGCACCGGCGTACGGCTCGTGCAGCTCGTGCTGTCCGGTCAGGGCGACGTAGTTGTTCTTCACCGGTCCGCGGGCCCGCGACCGCAGCCGGACCCCGAGCACGTCGGCCAGGCCGAACTCGCTGCGCGGCGCCCCCTCGGCGTCGGCCAGCGACGTCTCGAACGCGGCGACCAGCGATCCGCCGTCGCGCACCCACTCCCGGATCACCGTGCAGTCGGCATCGCTGAGCAGCTCGGCGTTCGCGATGACCAGGACCCGGAACAGGTCAAGCTCGGCGCGGGTGATGCGCTGGTCGTTGACGAACTCGAACGGCAGGCCGGCCTCGAGGAGGGCCTGGTAGACGCCATGACCGTGCAGGTCGTTGTCGGTGTACATGACCTCCAGCGGGGCGCCGGCCTTGGCGGCCATCCGCCGGGTCGGGTCCAGGACGGCGACGTCGGCGCGGATCGTCGTGCGGGCCAGCAAATCCTCGACGCGTTCGTGCAGGCCGAAGGCGTCGACGATCGGCTGCACCCAGCGGGTGTCCAGGACCTCGCCCTTGAACTTGGTGAACCACGGCAGCAGGCCTTGGGCGAACCCGTCGACGATCCAGGCCTGCGTCTCGGCGGGCGAGCCCACCGAGTCCTTCCACCGGTGCACGGGTTCCTCGGGGCCGACGGAGGTGATGAGGCCGACGGGCCGGTCGCGGAACACGCTGCGGCTGCGCTTGCCGTTGCGGCCGGCCGACCAGGGCGCCTCGTTGCCGTGCCGGCCCTGCCGGTCGATGAACAGCATCGGGTAGTGCTCCTCGACCAGGGCGCGTTCGAGGTCCTGCACGGCGACCGAGCCGAGGTTGGGGAAGAACCGGACGTGCGGTTTGAGGTCCTTCACCGCGTTGTCCCACAAACCCACCAGTTCGGACAGCTGCTGCCGCCGCCAGCCGGGGTAGGCCTGCCAGGCCGGGTCGTCGGGGTCGCGCGGGCCGCGGGGCAGGTGCAGGCCGGTGGCGTCGAAGAAGGATCGTTTCGCGGCCTCGCTGTAGGAGATGCCGTGCCCCTGCCAGCGGTTGGCGAAGATGGCGTCGACGTCGTACTCGCGGACGATCTCGCGGGCCACCTCGGTGGTGAACTCGCGGTTGTACGTGCCGAACGGGCACGTCACGTAGATGCCGGGGAAGGCCCAGTGCTCGACCGGGTTGCCGTCCTGGTCCAGGGCCGCCCACTCCGGGTGCGCGGCGAGCGCGTCGGCGTGGATGGCGTGCGGGTCGACGCGGGCCATGACCGCCATGTCGAGCGAGCGCGAGGCCTCGACCATTTCGCCGAAGGGGTCGGAGTCACCCAGGGCCGTGCTGCGGTAGTGGAAGGGGATCTGCGTGGGGTAGAAGGCCATGTAGCCTCCGGCGCTGATGCACGAGGCGTTGGAGCGGCTGCGCCGCATGACGTCGGTCCAGAACCCGATGTCCATCCGTCCCGGGTCGTCCTCGGTGAACGTCACCTGCGTCCAGCGGGTCGCCGTCTCCCACCAGTTCAGCGGACGGGCCGGCGCCGGAGCCGGGTCGACGGCGGTCACTTCAGCCCCGTGGTGGCGATGCCGCGGATGAGGTACTTCTGGGCGACGACGAAGAAGAACAGGACGGGCACGAGCGACAACAGGCTCATGGCGAACAAGGGACCCACTCCAGACTGGGTTTCAGCGTTGACCATAGTGTTCAACGCGACGGGGGCGGTGTAGACCTCGGTCGAGGTCAGGTAGATCAGCGGGGTGAAGAAGTCGTTCCAGGTCCAGATGAAGGTGAAGACCGTCGTCGTGACCAGGGCCGGCTTCATGAGCGGCAGGATGACCGACCAGAACGTCCGGAACGGGCCCGCGCCGTCGATGGCGGCGGCCTGGTCCAGTTCACGCGGGATGGTGCGGATGAACTGGACCATGAGGAACGTGAAGAACGCGTCGGTGGCCAGGAACTTCGGGATGAGCAGCGGGTAGTAGGTGTTCAGCAGCTCCAGCTGCGAGAAGAAGATGTACTGCGGGACGACCAGGACGTGCAGCGGCAGCATGACCGAGGCCAGCGTGATGCCGAAGTAGATCCGCCGGCCGCGGAACTGCAGTCGGGCCAGGGCGTAGGCGGCCAGTGAGCAGGACACGAGGTTGCCGACGATCGAGCCGACCGTGACGATCAGTGAGTTGAGGAAGAACGTCGAGAACGGCGTCCCCAGCGCACCCCAGCCGTCGCGGTAGTTGTCGAAGCTCACCTCGCTGGGGATGATCCCCGGCTGGGACAGGATGAGGTTCCCCGGTTTGAGGGAGCTGACGATCATCCAGATCAGCGGGTAGACCATCAGCAGCAGGAAGGCCGTCAGCAGGACGTGCTTGAGCCAGTCGCCGCGCCGCCGGGGCGGCTTGCGCAGGAGGAGCGAAGCCCTCGTGGTGGGTGGTGTCGTGGTGGTGGCGCTCATCAGTTGTCCCCGTAAAAGACCCAGTACTTCGACAGCAGGAAGTGGATTGCGGTGACGATCCCGATGACGACCAGCAGCACCCAGGCCAGCGCCGAGGCGTAGCCCATGTTGAAGTTTTGGAAGCCTTGCTGGTACAGGTACAGCGTGTAGAACAGCGTGCTGTCCAGCGGCCCACCGCGGCCACCGGAGACGATGTGCGCCTGGGTGAAGGTCTGGAACGCGCCGATGGTCTGCAGCACGAGGTTGAAGAAGATGATCGGCGTCAGCAGCGGGACGGTGATCGAGGCGAACTGCCGCAGGCGACCGGCGCCGTCGACCCTGGCCGCCTCGTAGAGCTCCTCGGGGATCTGCCGCAGACCCGCCAGGAAGATGATCATCGGCGAGCCGAACGTCCAGACGTTGAGGACCACGAGCGTGCCCAGGGCGGTCGAAGGGTTCTGCAGCCAACTCTGCCCTTCGATGCCGATCAGCGCCAGACCGGAGTTGAGCAGTCCGTCGTGGCCGAAGAGCTGCCGCCACAGGATGGCGACCGCGACGCTGGTGCCGAGCAGCGAGGGCAGGTAGTAGCCGCTGCGGTACAGCGCCAGCCCCTTCAGCCCGCGGTCCAGGATCATCGCCAGGAGCAGTGCGAACGCCAGCTGCAGCGGGACCGAGACCAGGACGTACTTCAGGGTCACCGTGGCCGAGGCCCAGAACCGCTGGTCGTCCACCATCCGCTGGAAGTTCTCCAGCCCGATCCAGTTGGGTGCGTTGAGCAGGTCGTAGTCGGTGAACGACAGGTACAGCGAGGCCAGCAGTGGGACGGCGGTGACCAGGAGGAGGCCGGCGAGCCAGGGGAGCAGGAAGACGTGGGCGATCTTGCCCTGGCGGCGCCAGGCCGCGGGGCCCTTGGCGAGCTTCACCTCGACCGAGGGGGGCGCCGCCACCGGAGGCGCGCTCACCGTGCCGTGCCCTTCCGCACGCGGAGGGCGCTCACTGCGCGGCTCCCAGCTCGGCGTCGATCTCACTCATGATCATCTTGACGGTGTCGGTGATGCCGGTGGCGCCGGAGGTCAGCGACTCCAGGCCGCGCGCGGTGATGGTGCGCCACGTGCCCGACCCGGGCGGGGCCTCGTAGCGGGGCCGGCGTTCGGCGGCGGTCTCCTTGTCGACCAGGGCCAGCAGCTTCTGGTCGCTGGGGGAGGCGGTGGGGCGGATGGCCTCGAGGACCTGGGGGTTGGAGGGGGCGCCAATGCTCATGCCGACCAGTTCGATCATGCGCGGGTCGTTGAGCGTGAAGTTCAGCAGCTTGGCCGCGTCCTCCAGCTTGTCCTCGGCGGTGCGGGCGTACAGGCCGATGCGGCTGGGATACAGGAAGCGGTGGCCGGGGGTGGCGTCGGGCGCGACGGGCGTCTGCCGCTGCTGGAAGTCGTAGTCGGGGAACATCTCGGCCTCGTCCACGATGTGATTGGAGTTGGCGAAGGTGAGCAGTACCTTCTCCCCGACGACGCTCCACTCCGGGTCCGGGCCCTCCTGCTCGGACAGGCTGAGCGCGGCCCCGGCGGTGCGCAGCGTCTCCCACCACTCCAGGTACTCCTCCAGGACGACGGGCTCGAAACCCAGCCGGCCCTCCTGTGACCACAGGTCACCACCGTGCTGGCGGATCCACGACTCCAGGCACATGTCGTTGTTCGCGCCATAGGCGGCGCCGCGCAGACCGGCCGGGTTGTTCGCGGTGAAGTCCAGCAGGAAGTCGTGCAGGGTGTCCCACGTCCACGACGCGTCGTCCTCGGCCGGCAGCTGCGCCCCGGCCTGGTCCAGGAACGTCTGGTTCCAGCGGATGGCCGGGCTGAAGACCGAGCGGGGCATCGCGTTGAGCTGGCCGTCGATCTTGAAGCTGTCCAGCAGGTCGGCTGGGTAGGCGGACAGGTCGAAGGCGTCGAGGTCGTCGACGGTGCGGTACAGCCCCGCCTCCTGGTAGCTGAGCACCTGGGGTGAGGGGACCCAGAACAGCTCCGGGACGTTGCGGCCAGCCATCTGGACGGTGATGCGTTCCTGGAAGCCGTCGTAGTCGGAGAACTCGGGCTCGACGCTGATGTCGGGATTCTCGTCGGTGAACACCTTCAGTGCGGCGGTGTAGTTCTTCTGGCGCACGCTGTCGCCCCACCAGGCGTACCGGACGCCGGCGGTGTCGGACCGGCTGGAACCGCTGCCGCAGGCGGCGACGCCGGGGACCAGGAGGGCGGAACCTGCGAGCAGGCGGGTGAAGTTTCGGCGGTTCATGGAGTCTCCTGCATCTTCGTCGATGAGGTGGTGCGGTGCCGTTGCCAGCGACGCTAGACCGGTCTGACGCAGTGCGTCAATGACACGTGTGTTCTTGTCTGACAAGTTTACCGAAAAGTGTCTGGTCGGCGTTAGGGTCCACTCATGACCGGACCTCCTCCGTACGCCCTCTCGCCGTCGACGGTGGTCGACGCCCTGCACGCCGAGCTGCGCGACCGGATGATGCGCGGCGAGCTGGAGCCCGGCGAGACCGTCACCGAGGCGAGGTTCGTCGCCGACTACGGGGTGGCCCGGGCGACTGCCCGTGGCGCGCTGGAACGTCTGCTCAGCGAAGGGCTGCTCGAGCGCACCCAACGCCGCACCCTGCAGGTGCGACGTTTCAGCCTCGAGGACCTCGAAGACATCTGGTGCGTGCGTGAGGGTCTGGAATCCTCAGCGGTCCGCCGGCTGGTGCGCGAGGGCATCGTCCCGGCCGCTGCGCTGCAGGCCCAGGCCGAACTGGTGGCCCTCGTGACCGCGGGTGCCGGGTCGGAGGTGCGGCGTCGCGCAGACGTCGCGTTCCACCGCGCCCTCGTGGCCGGTGCGGGCAGCGCGCGCCTGGACCGGATGTACGGCTCAGTGCTGGTCGAGGTCCGCCTGGCCTCCCGGCTGCTCGTCGCGGCCTGCCCGGCCCAGGTCAGGCAGGCCGTCGCCGAGCACCAGGCGGTGCTGGAGGCGATCGGCGGCCGGGACGAGGAGGGCGCCGTCCGGTCGCTCGTCGAGCACCTGTCCGGTTCGCGGCGCAGGATCACCGGCCGCGTCGCCTAGGAGGCGTCCAGCGCCGCCAGCAGTTTGTCGCGCGCGCTGAACAGGTGGCCCGTCGTACGCTCGGCGGCCAGGTTGGCCTCCCCGGCGGTGATGGCCTGCAGGATCCCGTCGTGCTCGTCGGCGATGACCGTGCCGGCCAGGAGGTGGCGGTGCTGAACCTGGCCCATGCACAGGTGCGCCTCGGCCATGAGGATCTCGTGCATGCGGTCCAGGCGGCGGCTACCGGTGGCCGCGACGAGGCGGCGGTGGAACTCCACGTCGGCGGCCGCGATCCCGGCCGGGTCACCGGAGCGGGCGTGCGTGCGCAACCTCGTGTTGGCGGCACTCGCCTCGGCAGGGATCGTCCGCTGCCCGGCCAACCGCGCGTGCGCCTCGCGTTCGAGCAGCGACCGGCTGGCGTACAGGTCGCGCACGTCATCCGCGGTCAACACGGGAACCCGCGCTCCGCGACGGCCGTCGCGCACGAGCAACCCCTCAGCCAGCAGACGTTCGACCGCGACCCGCGCGGTCGGGCGGGCCACGCCGAACCGCGCGGCGACGCCCACCTCCGTGACCAGGTCCCCGGTCCCGGCGCCCTCGGTGACAATCCATTCGCGCAGCGCGGCCTGTACCGCGTCGGACAGCGACCGCGTCGCCAGGGGCATGACCACGGGTTCATGAAAGCGCACGCGCGCCCGGGCGTCATCCTCGCCACTTCCCCACGCGGGACCGCCACTTCCCCACGCGGGGCCGCGGGCGGGTTCGGCCGTGGCACGATGACCGCCGTGAGTGCCTTCGAACTGGCCACGTCATCGCTGACCGACGCCCTGACGCAGTCGGTCACCGAACGCATCGTCAGCGGTCAGATCGCCCCAGGGGAGAAGGTCACCGAGGCCCGGCTCGCCGGCGACTACGGCGTGGCGCGGCCGACGGCGCGCGCCTGCCTGGAACGTCTGGTCGTCCTGGGGTTGCTGCGTCGCTCGGTCCACAAGACCGCCGTCGTGCCCGTCCTGGGTGTCCAGGACATCGAGGACCTGTTCTTCACCCGGCAGACGGTGGAGGGCGCCGCGGTAGCCGAACTCGCGCAGCGCTCGTCGGTGCCGTCGGCGGCCGAGGCCGCCCAGGTGGCGATCGAGGCCGCCGCCGCGGCCGAGGACTTCCGGGGTCAGGTCGCCGCGGACATCGCCTTCCACGTCGCGCTGGTGGAGGGGGTGGGCAGTGAGCGGTTGCGCCGCATGCACGAACTCATCATCGGCGAGGTGCACCTGACGATGGGCCTGCACGAGGCGCACAAGACCACGTCGGGCCGCAAGGTCGCCGCCGAGCACGCCAAGGTGCTGCGGGCCGTGAAGGCCGGCGACGTCGCCAGAGCCCAGGAGGCCCTCGCCGCCCACCTCGAGGCCGCCCGGGTGCGCGTCGTGGCCCGGGCCTCCGAAACCGCCTGAGCGCTCACCCTGCCGGCGTCAGCAAGTCGAGCGCATCTCGTGTCTGACACGAACGCTTGACAGGCCAGTTGTCGTGGTGGTGTGGTGAGCCCACCACACGCGACGAGGAGGTCGACGATGGAACGGATCGGTTTCGTCGGACTGGGGACGATGGGCCGCCCGATGGCGGCGAACCTGGTCAAGGCCGGGTACCAGGTCCGGGCCCTGTGCCGGCACGAGAAGCACCGCGAGGCGGCGCGCGAGGCCGGTGCGACCCCGGTCGGCACCGTCGCCGAACTTGTCGAGGACGTCGAGGCGGTGCTGAGCATCGTCCCCGACTCACCCGACGTCCTCGACCTCGCACTCGGCGAGGACGGGGTCCTGGCCGCGATGGCGACCGGATCGATGTTCGTCGACCTGTCCAGCATCCGCCCCGAGGCCGCCCGCACCGTCCACGCCGCGGCCGCCGAGCGCGGGATCGACTGCCTCGACGCCCCCGTCTCCGGCGGTGAGGCCGGAGCGGTCGAGGGTGCGCTGGCCATCATGGTCGGCGGCGGTCAGGGGGCGTTCGAGCGGGCGCTGCCGGTGCTGCAGGCCATGGGCACCACGATCGTGCGCGTCGGCGACGCCGGCGCCGGGCAGGTCGTCAAGGCCGCCAACCAGCTCGTCGTCGCCGGGAACCTGCAGGTGCTGGGCGAGGCCGTGGCGTTCCTCGAGGCGCACTCGGCGGACCTGCCGGCCGCGCTGGACGTCATCGGCGCGGGGCTGGCCGGCAGCACGGTGCTGACCCGCAAGCGCGCCGGGATCCTGGCCGGGGAGTACCAGCCCGGGTTCCGGGTCGCGCTGCACCACAAGGATCTCGGCATCGTCGGGGAGGCCGCGCGGGCGACCTCGCTGGCGCTGCCGGTGACGGGGGTCGTCTCGGCCCTGCTCGCCCAGCTGAACCGCGGCGGCAGCGGCGGCCTGGACCACTCGGCGTTGGTGAAGCAGGCCCGTGAGGTGAACTCGTGAGCTGGTGGGACCACCCCTTCCGCACGTTCCAGACGAACCTGCGCGAGATCGACGCCAACCTCGACGTCGACGCCGTCGTGAAGTTCATCACCGAGTTCGGTGCCGACGCCTGGTTGCTGAACACCGGTGGCATCGTCAGCAACTACCCCACGGACCTGGAGTTCCAGACCCGCAACCCGGTGCTGGCCCAGCGTCGCTCGGGGGACCTGATCGGAGACGCCGTGACGGCCGCCCACGCAGCCGGAGTGAAGCTGCTGTGCCGCATGGACTTCTCCAAGGTCGCCCCGGACATCGCCGATGCGCACCCGGACTGGTGCTTCCGCGGCCCGGACGGGCACCGCCAGGAGTACAGCGGGCTGGTCAGCGTCTGCCCCAACGGCGGGTACTACCAGCAGGGCGTGCAGCAGGTCCTCGACGAGATCGTCGACCGCTACCCCGTCGACGGGTTCTTCTTCAACTGGTTTTCCTTCAACGAGGTCGACTACAGCCGCACCTATCACGGGGTCTGCCACTGTGGCGCCTGCGTCGAGGCCTACCGGGCGTGGGGTGGGGGTGAACTCCCCACCGGCCGCGGTGACGAAGGCTACCCGCGCTGGCGGGTGTTCGCCCGCGAACGGCTCGACGAGCTGAACCGGCGCCTGCACGACCACCTCAAGGCCCGCCGCCCCGACGTCGCGCTCATCCAGGGGCAGCACTCCGACATCGTGTTCCACGAGGCGAACAACGCCGTCGGGCGCGACCTCTGGCCCACCGCGACGGGCGAGGCCGTCAGCGTCGCCCGCACCCACCGGCCCGACGTGCCGGTGTTCGTGAACTCCGTCGCCTTCGTCGACATGCCCTACCGGCTGGCCAGCGAGGAACCGCACACGTTCGCGCAGTACCTCGTGCAGGCGGTGTCGCGCTCGGCGTACCCCTCGACGTACGTCATGGGCACCCCCGACGTCATCCCGTACTCGGTGCTCGATAAAGCCTCGGCGATCGTGCGGTTTCACCGTGAGCACCACGGCGTCTACGACGGCCTCCGCCCCGCGGCGCCGGTGGGCATCGTGCGGCCAGACCCGTTGCGGACCGACCTGGTGCTCGCGGCCGCGGCGCGAGCGGAGTTCGAGGGGCTGTACCTGGCCGCCCAGCGTCGGCAGGTCCCGGTCGACGTCCTGGCCGAAGAGCGCTTGCTGGACGTCCTGTCCGGCAAGCACCCCTACCGCGTCCTCGTGCTCGGGGACCTCGGGGCGTTGCCGTCGAGCCTGGTGGGTGCGCTGGAGGACTTCGTCGCCGGGGGTGGGCGGTTGCTGTTCACCGGGTCGACGGGCGTCCTCGACGGCGCCCAGCAGATCGCCGCCGCGGGAGTGGCGGTCGTCGCCGGACTCGTCGAGGACGAGGAGCGGTTGCGCAACTCCTACTCCGTCGATCCGGCCGACGTGGACCAGACGGCCGGGGCGGTCCGTGGCCGGCCGATGCCGGTCCTCGGTGCGCTGCACCGGGTGCAGGCCCGCGCCGGCGTCGAGGTTCCGTATCGCTACCTCGCGCCCGCGCCGTTCGGGCCGCCGGAGAAGTGTTACGGCGGGGAGCTGACCGCCGATGCGACGACCGTTCGGGCGCCACGCATTACGACGGTCCCCTGGACCGTGGGCCGGGCTTACCGCGAGGTCGAACTGTCACTGCTGGCCGACCACGTCGCCGCCGAGCTCCAGCACCTGCTGGGCGACGACGTGACGGTGCTGGCCGACCTACCTGACCGGGTCGAGATCACGCTCGGGCGCAACGGATCCCGCCACGTCGTGCACCTGGTGAACCTCACGGGTGCGGGCCGGCGGAACTTCGGTCCGCCCTCGGCGGTGCGGGGTTCGCTGCGCCTGCCCGGCCTTGCACCGGGAACCCGCGTCGAAGCCCTGGTGTCCGGGACGGCGGTCACCGCGGACGCGAGTGGTACGGCGGAACTGGCCGTCGACCTCGACTTGTTCGAGGTCGTACTCTGGTGAGCCCGCACGTGCTGTGCGCCAGCGACAAGTTCCGCGGCACCGCGACCGTCTCGCAGATCGGGGCGGCCGTGGCTGGGGTCGCCGCAGAGTGCGGGTGGACGTCGCGCACCTTCCCGGTCAGCGACGGCGGTGAAGGCTTTCTCGAGGCAATGGGGGGCCGGCCGGTGCACGGTCGGGTCACCGGCCCGCTGGGAGCTCCCGTCGACGCGACGTGGAACCTGCTGCCGGACGGACGCACCGCAGTCGTGGAGGTGGCGCAGGCCGCCGGACTGCTGCTCGCCGGAGGCGCGGCCGGGAACGACCCTGTCGCCGCGACGACCCGCGGGGTGGGGGAGCAGATCCTCGATGCGGTGCGGCACGGGGCCCGCACGG
>NZ_JBJLSI010000023.1:0-90322 GCF_050871945.1 Kineococcus deserti
ACTTCGTGATCCTGAACCGGGGCAACGTGTCCCTGGACTCCTCCCGGGCCGACATCAGCCTGGACCGGCTGACGAACGAGATGGCCGGTGGGGCCGAGCTGGAAGCGCTCAGCCACGAACTGTCCGCGGTCACCGCGGCGACCAACGAGAACTAGCACGACGAAGGAGCGACGAACCCGTCATGACCACCACGAGCACCACGAGCACCACCTCCTCGCTGGAACCGGACAGCGCCCGGCAGGGCTACGACCGGGACCGTGCGGTGCGGGTCGCCGTCCTCGGGGTCGGCATGATGGGCCAGGACCACGCCCGCCGGCTGGCGACGCTGACGGCGGGCGCGGAACTGGTCGCCGTCAGCGACGTCGACGTGGCCCGCACCGACGCGGTCGCCAAGGAGTTCGGGGTCCGTGCGATCCACGACCCCAAGGCCGCCATCGCCGACCCCGAGGTCGACGCCCTGGTCATCGCCACCCCCGGGTTCACGCACGAGGAACTGGTGCTGCTGGCGCTGGAAGCCGGCAAGCCGGTCCTGTGCGAGAAGCCGCTCACGACGTCGGCGGAGACCTCGCGCCGGATCGTCGAGAAGGAGGCCGAGCTCGGCCGCCGGCTCGTGCAGGTCGGCTTCATGCGCCGCTTCGACACCGGCTACCAGCAGCTGCGCGCGCTCATCGAGTCCGGTGAGTACGGCGCCCCGCTGTTCCTGCACTGCGCGCACCGCAACGCCACGACGCCGCCGAACTTCTCCTCCGAGCAGCTGATGCTCGACTCGGTCGTGCACGAGGTGGACGTCGTGCGGTACCTGACCGGCGAGGAGATCGTCGCCATCCGGGTCATCGCGCCGCGGTCGACGACCCAGGCGCCGGAGGGGTTGCTGGACCCGCAGTTCGTCATCATGGAGACCGAGAGCGGTGTCCTGGTCGACGTGGAGATCTTCGTCAACACGACGTTCGGCTACGAGGTGCGCACCGAGCTGGTGGCCGAGAAGGGGCAGGCCCGCATCGGGCTGCCCGAGGGCATGGTCACCCAGTCCGGCGCGGGCTGGGGCGGGTCGATCCCCAAGGACTTCAAGGAGCGCTTCGGCGTGGCCTACGACGTGGAGTTCCAGCGGTGGATCGACGCGGTCCGGGCCGGCACCAACGTCGACGGACCGGGTGTGTGGGACGGCTACGCCGCGGCCGCCGTCTGCGCCGCCGGCGTGGAGTCCCTCAAGACCGGGCAGCGGATCGAGATCGACCTGGGGGCGAAGCCGTGAGCGACCTGGCCAAGGGCTTCAAGGCGGACACCGTCCCGCGCAACGAGACGTTGCAGATCGCGCTCGACACCTACATGTTCCGCGAGGTGCCGCTGCTCGACCTGCCGGCCCTGGTGGCCGACCTCGGCTACGAGTGGATCGAGCTGTCGCCGCGCGAGGACTTCATCCCGTTCTTCCGGCACCCGCGCGTCGACCTCGCGACCGTCCGCAAGTTCCGCGCCGCGCTCGACGCGGCCGGAGTGGGCGTCGCGTCCACGCAGTTCGTCCAGCGCTGGTCCGGACCGGGGGAGGACGAGCGCAAGCAGGCCGTGCGCAACATCAAGCGCATCCTCGAGGTCACGACCGAGCTCGGCGTCCCGGTGGTGCAGAGCGAGTTCAACGGTCGCCCCGAACTCCCCGAGGCCAGCGAGGCCCGGTTCTTCGACTCGCTCGAGGAGCTGCTCCCGCACTTCGAGGAGAAGGGGATCGAGCTGCGGCTGGAGCCGCACCCCGACGACTTCGTCGAGGACGGGTTCCGGGCCGTGGACCTCGTCCGCGGCATCGACAAGCCCTACGTGGGTTTCGTGTACTGCACCCCGCACACGTACCACCAGGGCGGCGACGGGCCCGGGATCATCCGCTACGCGGGCGACCTCGTCCGGCACGTGCACGTCGCGGACAGCTTCGACTTCCGCGCCTCCAGCGGGTTGCGGTACATCATCAACCCGCCCGGGTCGACCGCCCGGATCCACCAGCACCTGAACATCGGTGAGGGTGAGGTCGACTTCGACGGCATCTTCGCCGCCCTCGGCGAGGTGGGCTTCTCCGGTGCCCTGTGCTCCAGCGTCTTCGCCTGGGAGGAGAAGGCCGAGGAGTCCAGCCGCTTCATGCGCAAGCAGATCCAGGAGTACGTCGACCGCTGGTGACGCAACGGTGCCCCGCCCGCCGGAGTGGGCGGGGCACCCCACGGATGCACCGCCCGGCCCGGCCGTCGGCGCAGGTGAGCAACACCCCACTGGCCGGACTGACCGCCACCCGCACGGTGCGGGTGGCACCTGTCGATGAGGATGGGAAAGAGATGAAGAAGTCTCGTCTTGGTTTCCGTACCGCGGCCGCGCTGGCGGTGGCGGCGCTCGGGCTGGCGGCCTGCAGCAGCACCGGCGGCGCGCAGGACAGCGGCGACTCCGGCGGCGGCGGCAACGTCGCGGACACGCCGAAGTTCACCGTCGCGATGATCACCCACGCCTCGGCGGGTGACACGTTCTTCGACATCATCCGCAAGGGCGCCGACGCCGCCGCGGCCAAGGACAACATCGAGTACCAGTACTCGAACAACGACAACGCCGCGCAGCAGGCCACCCTGATCCAGAACGCCGTCGACGCCAAGGTGGACGCCATCGCGGTGTCCATGCCGAACGCCTCGGCGCTGACCGGGGCGCTGGCCAACGCCCAGGCCGCCGGCATCCCGGTCGTCGGGTTCAACGCCGGGTTCAACGACTGGAAGGCCAACGGCCTCATCGGGTACTTCGGCCAGGACGAGACGATCGCCGGGACCGCGGCCGGGGAGCGGCTGGCCTCCGAGGGCGCCAAGAAGGTCCTGTGCGTCATCCAGACCCAGGGGCAGGTCCAGCTGGAGGACCGCTGCAAGGGGGTGGCCACCGGGATGGGCACCGCGGGGTCGGTCGAGAACATCTACGTCAACGGCGTCGACGCCTCGGCGGTGCAGACGACGCTGACGGCCAAGCTGCAGCAGGACTCCACGATCGACCACGTCATCACCCTCGGCGCGCCCATCGCCCTGATCGGGGTGCAGTCGATCACCGAGGCGGGCAGCGCGGCCAAGCTGGTGACGTTCGACACCAACGCCGAACTGGTGCAGGCCGTCCAGGACGGGACGGTGCTGTGGGCGGTCGACCAGCAGCCGTACCTGCAGGGGTACGAGGCCATCGACGCGCTGTGGCTGTACCTCAACAACGCCAACACCATCGGTGGTGGCCAGCCCACGTTGACGGGCCCGGCCTTCATCGACTCCTCCAACATCGACGTGGTGGCCGAGTACGCCAAGGCCGGCACCCGCTGACCCCGGCGACTCCCGAGAACCCCGGTGGGCGTGCAGCCCGCCGGGGTTCTCCCGTGCCCGCCCCCTGGACCCGCCGCAGTCGGATCCCCGCTCAGCGGACGGGGATGGGCAGGTGCGCGATCCACTGGGTGAAGGTCTGGCTCCCGAGGTCGGCGCCGGGACCGGCGGTGAGCGAACCGTTGCGCATGGCCCGCCCGAACACGCCCGGCACGCGGACGGGCAGGACGGGGCCGCGGTGACCGCAGGCCCGGCCGTAGGCGCGGACCATGTCGGTCATGCGCTGCACCTCCGGGCCCGCCAGGTCCGGCACCCGGCCCGAGGGGCCCTTCACGGCGAGTTCGACGAGCCGCTCGGCGACCTCACGCGCCGCCACCGGCTGGGACCGCATGACCGGGGCCAGGTGCAGCGGGCCGGCGCGCAACGTCTCGAACACCTGCCGGGCGAACTCGTGGAACTGCGTGGCGCGCAGGATCGTCCACGGCACCGCGCCGGCGGTGACGACCGCCTCCTGGCGCACCTTGCCCGCGTAGTACCCCACGGGTGCGGCCTCGATGCCCACGATCGACAACGCGACGTGGTGCCCCACCCCGGCGAGCTGCTCGGCGGCCAGCAGGTTCGTCGAGGTGGTGCCGAAGAACTCCCGGCACGCCCTGGTCGACCGGCTGCGGTCCGAGGCGACGTCGACGACGGCGTCCACGTCGCCGAGCGCGGCCTCCAGACCGGTGCCGGTGACCAGGTCGACACCGCGGGAGCGGGACAGGACGACGGTCTCGTGGCCGTGTTCGGTGGCGACGTCCACGACGTGCCGGCCGACGGTGCCGGTTCCTCCGGCGACGGCGATCCTCACGGGGTGACCTCCTCGGTGCGATCGGTGGTGCGATCGGTGGTGCGATCGGTGGTGCGTGCGGGGACCAGCAGGGGGAGCGCCAGCACGAGGGTGCTGGACAGGGACACCACCTGGGCGACGACGTCGACGGTGCCGAGGTGCCCCAGGTGCCCCAGGTGGTAGGCCAGGTGCGGCACCGAGTAGACCACCCACGCCAGCCCGGCGACGGTGGCCGGGCCAGGTCGTCGGTACCGCGCCGCCAGGGCGCTCGCCGCGGCCAGGGCCAGGTTCAGGGTCCCGACGTCGCGGACCAGGTGCTCGTCGAAGGGTCCGTCCAGCGCGATCCACGCGCTGAACGGGCCGGGGAACGACTGGTGGAAGGACGCCGGGAAGAACGCGGCCCACACGCCCACGTACAGGCCCAGGAACGCGAGGACGCCCAGCAGGACCCGGCGCGCGGTGAGTGTCATGCCTGGTCGACGGAGCAGGGGCCCGGAGTGTGAGGCGAGGGTGAGCCTGACGTTCTGGCGGGCTGCTCCGTCAGGAGGACGAGGAGGTGCGGGATGAGCGCTGAGGCAGACCTGGACGAGGTCCCCGGAGAGGTCCACGACGAACGGCGGCGACTGCTGTCGCTGGCCTACCGGATGCTCGGGACGACGGCCGAGGCCGAGGACGCCGTGCAGGAGACGTACGTCCGCTGGTACCGGATGACCGAGGCTGAACGGGCCGCGGTCGTGAACCCGCAGGCCTGGCTGACCCGCGTCGCCAGCCGCGTCTGCCTCGACGTGCTGGCCTCGGCCCGGCACCGCCGCGAACGGTACGTGGGGGAGTGGCTGCCCGAGCCCGTGCCCGCGGACCTGTTCGCGGGCGCCGCCGACGGCTCCGCGACGGCGCCCGTCGACCCGTTCGAGCGGATCAGCCTGGACGAGTCGGTGAGCACCGCGGTCCTCGTCGTGATGGAGGCGATGACACCGGCCGAGCGGGTCGCGTTCGTCCTGCACGACGTGTTCGCGTTCCCGTTCGCCGAGATCGCCGCGATCGTGGGCCGGACACCGGCGGCCGTGCGGCAGCTGGCCTCCTCGGCCCGCCGCCGGGTCCGCGAGCACGGAGCCGTCGGGCTGGACCGCCGCGACCACGACGACGTGGTGCGCGCCTTCGCGCACGCGGCCGGCACGGGTGACCTGGCCCGCCTCACCGCGTTGCTCGACCCCGCGGTGACGTTGCGTTCGGACGGCGGTGGGGTCGTCAGCGCCGCGCGCCGTCCGGTCCTCGGGATCGAGAACGTGGCGCGGTTCGTGCTGGGCGTCGTGCGCAAGGACGACGGGCTCGTGTTCAGCCCCGAACGCACGGGCGACGGGCTGGCGTTCGTCATCACCTCGAAGGGGGCCGTGCGGGGCGTGCTGAACCTCCGCGTCGTCGACGGCCTCGTCCGTGACGTCTGGATCCAGGTGAACCCGGGCAAGCTCCGGGCCTGGACGGCAGCGCAGCCGGTGCAGGAGGGGGGCCGGTCGTGAGGATCTTCGTCGCAGGTGGCCGTGGACAGGTCGGCGTTCCCCTGGCCGACCTGCTGCGCTCGCAGGGCCACGAGGTCGTCGTGGGGTCGCGGGCCGACGGCGTGGACGTGCTCACCGGCGCCGGTCTCGGGGCCGCGCTCGCCGGCGTCGAGGTCGTCGTCGACGTGCTGAACACCACCGAGACCGAGGCCGGGGCGGCCACGGCGTTCTTCCGGGGAACCACCGAGCGGCTGCTGGCGGCCGAGCAGAGCGCGGGGGTGCGCCACCACGTGCTGCTCTCGATCGTCGGCGCCGACCGGGCCCTGGCCAACGGCTACTACGCCGGCAAGGTCGCCGGGGAGGACGCCGTGCGGGGCGGGGACGTCCCGTTCTCGATCGTGCGGGCCACCCAGTTCGTCGAGTTCGTGCCGACCCTCGCCGACTGGCTGACCGTCGACGGTGCGGTGCTGGCGGCACGGACGCTGCTGCAACCGGTCCCGCTCGCCGACGTCGTCGACCTGCTGGCGCGGACCGCCACCGGGCGACCCTCGGGCACGACGACGGACCTGGCCGGGCCGCAGGCCGTCCCGCTCGACGAGTTGCTGCGCCGGGCGCTGGCCGACGACCCGCGGGAGGTGCGCACCGTGCAGGGCCAGTCGCTCGGGGCGGAGTCCACCGACGCGCTGGTCCCGCTGGGCGAGCACCTCACGGGTTCGCGGCGGGGGTGACGCGCACCCGGCCGGCCGGTCTACGCACGGCGGCCCAGTTCGTCCTCCACGATCGTGCGCTGGACGCCGAGCCCGGCCCACTCGTCGCCGGGTTCGGCGTCGTAGACGAGGCAGAACGGTCCGGTGTACCCGTTGTCCAGGACGGTCGAGACGCTGCGGCGGTAGTCCTCCTCGTCGACGGAGGAACCGTTCCAGTGCGCCTTGGCGTGGCAGGTCTCGGCGTAGCGGGTGACCGCGGCCAGCTCGGCGTACTTGCCCGGACCGGTCCAGTTCCCGAGGTCGACCAGCAGCCCGACGGCGCCGTCGAGGGGGTCCAGGATCGCCTCGACGTCGGCGGCGTCGGCGGTCACCCCGAGCCAGTTCTCGGTGACGAGGCGCACGTCGCCGGCGCGGGCGGCGATGCGGCCCAGGGCCTGCGAGCTCACCCGCTGGGCGTCCTCCGTGCGGGTCCTGCCGGCGACGACGCGCATCCGGCGGGCGCCGAGGGCCGCCGCGTCGTCGAGGTAGGAGGAGATCCAGGCCTCCTCGCGCGGGCCGTCCTGCGGGTGCGTCAGGTCGCCGTCGTCGACGAGCAGCGCGTCCAGGACGACGTCCGCCTCGGCCAGCGCGGCGCGCAGTTCGTCCAGGTAGCCGGCGTCGCGGTGGGGGAGGTGGAAGTGGCACAGCTGCACGGTGCGGTACCCGCGGGCGCGCAGTTCCCGGGGCAGTTCCAGCAGCGGCAGGCCGGTGGGGTCGCCCGTGGCGCCCGCGCGGAACCTCCCCAGGGTGCGGTCCAAGGACCAGGCGTGCACGGCGGCGGCCCGGGTGGTGTCGTCGGTGACCATGCCTCCAGCATGGCCGACGGGTGCCCGGCTCCGGGACCGGGCACCCTCCGACACCGGCGGGTGATCAGACGCCGGCGGACTCCGCGGCCTCCAGCAGCACGCCGGCGGCGACCTCGAGGCCCTCGACGCGGCCGAGCGAGACGTCCTCGTGCTCGATGTTGCAGGCCATGTCGGGGTCGACCTCGTGCAGGGCGCGCAGGAACTCGGCCCAGAACGCGGTGTCGTGGCCCTTGCCGAGGGCGACGAAGTCCCACGCGGAATCCTCCGGCCACTCGTTGACCCACTCGTCGCCGCCGAGGTTCGTGCGGTCCTCGCTCGGGTCGAGGCGGCGGAACCGGTTGTCCAGCACGCCGTAGACCGCGGCGGCGGGGTTGATCCGGACGTCCTTGGCGGCGGCGTGGAACACCAACGGCCCCAGGTCGCGCACGACGGCGACGGGGTCCATCTGCTGCCAGAACAGGTGCGAGGCGTCGAGTTCGACGCCGACGTTCGTGGCGCCGGTGCGCTCGACCAGCTCGCGGATCCCGGCCGGGTTGAACACCAGGTTCTGCGGGTGCAGTTCGAGGGCGACCTTCACGTCGTGGTCGCGGGCGAGCGCGTCGATCTCCTTCCAGAACGGGACCGCCACCGACCACTGGTGCTCCAGGACGTCGAGCGCGGCGGAGTTCCAGGCGTTGACGATCCAGTTCGGGCGGGTCGCGCCGGGCTCGCCGCCGGGCAGACCGGACATCGTCACGACGCGGTGCTCGCCGAGACGGTGGGCCAGCCGGATCGAGCGGCGCACGTCCTCGGCGTGCTCGTCGCCGATGGCCTCGTCCGGGTGCAGCGGGTTGCCGTTGCAGTTCAGGCCCGCGAGGGAGACGCCGGTGCCCTCGAAGGTCCCGAGGAAGTCGTCGCGTGCGGTGTCGCTGACGAGGATGTCGTCGAAGGTGGGGATGTGGACCGGCGGGAGGAACCCGCCGGAGTTCAGTTCGATCCCCGTCAGGCCGAGGCCGGCGATGACCTGCAGCGCCTCGGGCAGGGGACGGTCGTGCAGGATCGCGTTGTAGACGCCCAGTTTCACGGTCTTCTCCGGATCAGTCGACGGGAACGAGTTCGCCCTTGCCGTCGGCGGCCTTCGTGACCGCCTCCAGCACGCGCAGGTTGTGCAGGCCGTGGGCCAGCGGCGGCACCACGGGCAGCCCTCCGATCGGGGTTCCGACGCCCCCGGCGACCTCGTTGAGGAACGCCCGGCACTGGAAGGTGAAGAAGTCGGCCTGGCCGTGCCCGACGCTGGGGAAGTCCATCGGCAGCCCACCGGCGACGTAGGGGTGCCCGGGGCCGACGAGGACCTGCCGGTACCCGTTGATCACGCCGGGTGCCGTGGAGTCGGCGATGGTGAACTCGCCGGTCCGGTTCAGGTCGAACGCCCCGGCGCCGTTCTCGGTGAAGATCTCGAACCCCAGCCCGTTGGGCAGGCCGTGTGCGATGCGGGACACCGAGAAGGTGCCCGTGGCGCCGCCCGCGAAGGAGGCGGTGAACGTGACCAGGTCCTCGTTCTCGACGTCCTCGAACTCGGTGCCGACCTCGGCCATGGCGTGTCCGACGACCGCGCCGACGGGTTTCGGCCGGCGCGTGGTGACCTGTGAGAAGACGGTGCCGCGCACCGACTCCAAGGGGCCGCAGAAGAACTCGCCCAGGTCGACCAGGTGGCTGCCGATGTCGGCCAGGGCGCCGGAACCCGGCCCGCCCTTGTACCGCCAGCTGATCGGCGCGTCCGGGTTCGCCGCGTAGTCGCACCAGTAGTGCCCGTTGAAGTGGCGGACCGCGCCGAGGTGGCCGTTCAGGACCTGCTCGCGCAGGGCGTTGATCGCGGGGGAACGGCGGTAGGTGAAACCGACGGCGGCGACCTGGTCGGGACGGGCGGCGGCCGCGGCCACCATCGCCTCGGCGTCGGCGACCGAGGGGGCCAGCGGCTTCTCGCACAGCACGTGCTTGCCGGCGGCGAGCAGGCCCTCGACGACCTCGCGGTGCAGGTGGTTGGCGACGACGACGCTCACGGCGTCGATGTCGTCGGCCTCGGCGACCGCCTGCCACGACGTCTCGGGGCGGTCGTAGCCGTAGCGGGCCGCCGCGGCCGTCGCGAAGGGTTCGTGGGCGTCGGCGACGGCGACGAGGCGGACGGGGGGCAGGCCCTCGCCGTAGGGGCCACCGGTCAGCGTCGTGGCGGCGCGGTAGCCGGCGAGGTGGGCGCGGCCGGCCATGCCGGCCCCGATGACGGCGACCCCGAGGGGACGCGCAGGTGTGGCAGACATCGTCGTGAGCCTTCCGGGAAGGGCGGGTGGAGGAGTTCCGCGCCGTCGTCGGCGCGGCTTTCAAACCGGTTTGAAAGAGCACGGCAAGAATCGGTTCGAACGCCGCCGCTGTCAAGCCGCCCGAGGCCGTTGGTCGTGCGGGCGACGACGGGGGTTCCGTGCGCGGCCGCTCTCATGTCAGAATGACAGGACAAAGTTGTCGTCCTGGAGGTGCCCGTGCCCCTGCTCCGCTTCGACCTCGTCGCCGGCCGCAGCCCCGAGGAGCTGCGTGCCCTGCTCGACGCCGCCCACGACGCCGTCGTGGAGGCGTTCGAAGTCCCCGGTGGTGACCGCTACCAGGTCGTCCACCAGCACCCGCGCGGCGAGCTCGTCGTGCACGACACCGACCTCGGCATCGAGCGCACCGACGCCGTGGTGCTGCTGCAGATGACCAGCCGGCAGCGCAGCCGGGAGCAGAAGGAGGCGTTCTACCGCCTGCTCACCCGCAACCTCGAGAAGGAGTGCGGCATCGCCCCCAGCGACGTCGTCGTCTCCGTCGTGGAGAACTCCGACGCCGACTGGTCCTTCGGGCACGGCCGGGCCCAGTTCCTCACCGGGGAGCTGTAGCCGGTCCGCAGCTGGTCGGCGCGGCGGTCGTGTGTCACGCTTCTGCTCAGAACTGAACACACGGCCGCTGCGCCCCGGCGGGAGAGTCCCACCCCGCGCGGTGGGCACCGAAGGAGCAACCACCCCGGAACCTCTCAGGTCCACGTACCGCCGCGGGCAGGCCGCTCTGGAAAGCAGGACCCGAGGGGGTCCTCACCGACGGGGAAAGCCGTGCGGCACGACCAGTGCCGTCGGTGAAGCTCTCAGGTCCCGTGACAGAGGGGGTCCGGTACGCGACCGCGCCGTGCGGTCGTGACGAGAGGAGCCCCCTTGGCCACGACCGCCAGGACAGTCCCGACCGCCAGCCCGCTCGCAGCGGCCCACGCGGCACTCGGTGCGTCCTTCACCGACTTCGCCGGCTGGTCGATGCCGGTGCGCTACGCCTCCGACCTCGCCGAGCACCAGGCCGTCCGCTCCAGCGCCGGCGTCTTCGACCTGTCCCACATGGGGGAGATCCGCGTCACGGGACCGCAGGCCGCGCAGGCCCTCGACGCCGCCCTCGTCGGCCGGCCCTCGACCATGCCGATCGGCCGGGCCGCCTACGGCATGGTCGTCGACCACGCCGGCGGCATCGTCGACGACCTGGTCACCTACCGGCTCGGCGAGACCGAGTTCCTCGTCGTGGCCAACGCCGCCAACGTCGAACCCGTCGTCGTCGCGATCGCCGACCGCGCCCGCCCTCACGACGCCCACGTCGCCGACGAGACCGCCCGCTGGGCCCTCGTGGCCGTCCAGGGCCCGGCGTCGGTGGCAATCGTCGACCCGCTGGTCGACGCCGACCTCACCGCGCTCGGCTACTACCGCTGCACCCCGGCGGTGCTCGACGGTGTGGACGTGCTGGTGGCCCGCACCGGCTACACCGGTGAGGACGGCTTCGAGGTGTTCGCTCCCGTCGAGCAGGCCGAGCGGGTCTGGAACCTGCTGCTGGAAGCCGCCCGCGAGCACGGCGGGGTCCCCGCCGGGCTGGCCTGCCGCGACACCCTGCGGCTGGAGGCGGGCATGCCGCTGTACGGGCACGAACTGTCCCGCGAGGTCAGCCCCTACGCGGCCGGCCTGGGCCGGATCGTGAAGCTCGACAAGGAACCCGGTGCCGTCGGGCTCGAGGCCCTGCGACGGCTCTCGGAGGAACCGCCCACGCGGGTGCTGGTGGGACTGCGCGGCAGCGGCCGCCGGGCGCCGCGCGCCGGGTACGCCGTGCTGGCCGACGGGGCCGTCGTCGGGCAGGTCACCAGCGGGGCGCTGTCGCCCACCCTGGGGTACCCCGTCGCCATGGGGTACGTCGAGGCCGCGCACGCCGCTGCCGGCACGGCGCTCACCGTCGACGTGCGCGGAACCGAGCTGCCCGTCGAGGTCGTGCAGCTGCCGTTCTACCGTCGGGACCGCTGAACCGTGGCGCTGTCCGTGTTCGACATGTTCTCGATCGGCGTCGGCCCCTCCAGTTCGCACACCGTCGGCCCGATGCGGGCGGCGCTCGCGTTCGCCGAAGGGCTCGCCGCGGACGGCGCGCTGGACCGGGTCCGGGCGATCACGGTGGACCTCCACGGCTCGCTGGGGGCGACCGGCCGCGGGCACGGCAGCGACCGCGCGGTCGTGCTCGGCCTGCTGGGGGAGCGCCCCGAACTCCTCGACCCCGACGCCGTGACGGGTCTCCTGGACGAGGTCCGCGCGAGGCGCGAACTGCGCGTCCTGCGTCGGCACGCCGTCGCCTTCGACCTCGACGCCGACGTCCGGCTCGTCGGCCGCACCTCGCTGCCGGCGCACCCGAACGGCATGGTGTTCACGGCCCGCGACGCCGACGGCGCGGTGGTCGCCGAACGCACCTCGTACTCGGTCGGCGGGGGTTTCGTCCGCGACGACCCGCTCGACGCCGCCGAACCCGTCGCGGGTCCGGAGGAGGAGTTGCCGTTCGGTTTCCGCACCGCCGCGGAACTGCTGGAGAACTGCCGCCGGATCGGGCTGGGTGTGGCGGGACTGGTGCGCCGCAACGAGGAGAGCCGCCGCCCGGCCGCCGAGGTGGACGAGGGGTTGCTGCGGATCTTCGCCGCCATGGCCGCCTGCGTCGAGCGCGGGCTGGTCACCGACGGAACCCTTCCCGGCGGGCTGGGGGTGCGCCGCCGGGCTCCGCGGTTGCACCGCCAGCTCCTGCAGGAGGAGGGCAGCGCCGACGTCCTGCACGCCATGGACTGGGTGAGCCTGTTCGCCCTGGCCGTCAACGAGGAGAACGCCGCGGGCGGGCGTGTCGTCACCGCGCCCACCAACGGCGCGGCCGGCATCGTGCCCGCCGTCCTGCACTTCTACCGCCGTTTCGTCCCCGGCGCCGACGACGCCGGAACCGTCCGGTTCCTGCTCGCGGCCGGCGGGATCGGGATCGTCCTCAAGGAGACCGGGTCGATCTCCGGGGCCGAGGTCGGCTGCCAGGGCGAGGTCGGCTCGGCCAGCGCGATGGCTGCCGCCGGGCTGGCCGAGGTCCTCGGCGGAACTCCCGAGCAGGTGGAGAACGCGGCCGAGATCGCCGTCGAGCACCACCTCGGGCTGACCTGCGACCCCGTCGGCGGGCTCGTCCAGATCCCGTGCATCGAGCGCAACGCCGTGGGTGCCACGACCGCGATCCACGCGGCCCGCACCGCGATGCGCGGCGACGGCAGCCACGTCGTCAGCCTCGACACCGCGATCGCGACGATGCGGCAGACGGGGGCGCACATGCGCTCGGAGTACAAGGAGACCTCCCTCGGCGGCCTCGCGCTCACGGTCGTGGGGCGGCCCGCGGTGGGAGTGAACGTTCCGGAGTGCTGACCGCCTCGCGAGTCCCGGGCGTGTCCCGCAGCAGGACCACGGCCGCCGCGCTGACGAGCAGGCCGAGCAGGGTCGCGGCGCGCAGCGGCTGGCCGAACATCGCCGCGGCCCACAACGCCGTGGCCGCGGGGGTCAGGTACAGCAGGGTGCTGGCCCGGCCCGCCCCGTCCCGGGTGGTGACGAGGTGGTAGACGCCGTAGCTGGCGATCCCGGCGAGCGCCGCCCAGGCCACGGCGATCCGGAAACCCGCCGTCGCCGGCGGGGTGAGTCCGCCGGTGCCGGCGGCGACGGCGGTGAACAACCCCGCCGTGACGGTCGACTGGACGGCCAGCGTCGGCATCACCGGCAGCGCTGACCCCGACGACCAGCGTTGCTGCAGCAGGGTTCCGGCGGACAGCGACAGCATCGCCGCCGCGGGCAGGACCAGCGCCGCGACGGCCACCCCGGCACGCAGGTCGCCCAGGGCCGTCAGGGCGACGCCGGTGGTGCCCAGCGCGAGTCCGGCCAGGTGGGCGGGGCGCCAGCGGTGCCCGTCGAGCAGCGCGCCCGCGGCGAGCACCAGGGCCGGTTGCAGGGACGCGACCAGGGCCGACGTGCCCGCGGGGACGCCCGCGGCCGCGGCCCACACGACCCCGCCCAGGTACACGCCCTGGATCAGCAGGCCCAGCACGGCCTGACGGCCCCACTCGGGCCGGTCGAAGGTCCTGGCCGCCCGCAGCAGCCAGGGCAGCAGGAGCGCGGCGGTGGCCAGGCCCCGCCAGGCGAGCACGGTGTCGGGTCCGGCGTGCCGGGCCCCGAGTTCGGCGCCGATGAAGCCGGAGCTCCAGACGACGACCAGGACGACGCTGCGGACGGTCACGCGCCTCAGGTAACCATACCGGTCGGTATACTCGCAGTGCACCGATCGAGGAGGCCCCCGTGCTGACCGGACTCACGTCGCTCGACGCGACCACCCCGCCCGCGCTGCGGGCGGTGCTGGAACCGCTGCCGCCCCTGACCGCGGCGGGGACCCGGTTGCTCGAGGCCGCGGCGGACCTGTTCTACGAGCACGGCGTGCGCGCCGTGGGCGTCGACCTCATCGCCGAGACCGCCGGCACGACGAAGAAGACGCTCTACGACCGGTTCGGCTCCAAGGACGCCCTCGTCGCGCTGTACCTGCTGCGCCGGGCCCAGCGCTGGCGCGAGCACCTGCTGGCCCGGCTCGTCCGGCCCGACCCGCTGCTGGTCTTCGACGCGCTGCAGGAGTGGATGGGGACCCAGCGCCGCGGCTGCGCCTTCGTCAACGCCTACGCCGAGCTCGGCGACACCGACCACCCCGCCGTCGCCGTGGTCCGGGCGGAGAAGGCGTGGATGCGCGCGCTGTTCGACACCCTCACCGGCGATCCGGACCGGGGGGCGCACGTCCACCTGCTCTACGAGGGGACCCTCGTCGTCCTGACGGCCGGCGCCGACCCGTCGGCGTTCGACCGGGCTCGCCGCGCGGTCGCCCTCGCGCTCGGGCGACCGGGCTGAGACGCGTTCGAGCACGGGGTCACCGCGCGCCGCCACGGGCGGCGCGGCGGCGGGTGCCTCGCCGCGTCGGCCGCGCACGGCCGGTGCGACGATGACGAGGTGCCCCCTCGCCGTCGCACCGATCCCGCGCAGGGCCTGGCCGCCGTCCGGGCCGTGGAGGACACGCTCGCGCAGGGCGGGAAGCCCGCGCGGGCGGTGCTGGCCACGGCCGTGCGGTACTCCCTGGAGGAGCTCGCGGCCCGCCACCCCGGCGGCAGCGTCGAGGTCCGGGTCCCGCCCTTCGCCGCCGTGCAGGTCCTCGAGGGGCCCCGGCACACCCGGGGGACCCCGCCGGCCGTCGTCGAGATGGACGCGGCCACCTGGCTGGCGCTGGCCACCGGGACGCTGGAGTTCGAGCAGGCCCGGGCCGGCGGACGGGTGCAGGCCAGCGGCAACCGCGCCGACCTCGGGGACCTGCTGCCGGTCGTGCCACCGCGTACGGTTCTCCCGTGAGCGAGCAGTCCCGGCCCCCGTCCTCCGAGTCCCCGGCGCACCCCGGGCCGCAGGAGCAGGAGGAGCAGGACGTCACCGCGTTCGTGCAGGTCACCCGCCGCAAAGCGCCCAGGTTCCGGGCCTTCGCCGTGACCGGTCTGGTCGTCGCGTTCGTGGTCGCCGCGGTCGTCGCCCTGGTGACCCCGCCCAGCGCCGGGTACTCCCAGCAGGCCCTGTTCGGCTACCTCTTCTGCTCCCTCGGGCTGGTCGGTGTGCTGGCCGGCGCGGGCATCGCCGTGCTGGTGGACCGGCGCACCGGCACCCGTCCCGCGCCCCGCGCGCGGCGCGGCAAGCGTCGCGGGGTGTGACACACTCGGACCGTGGCCCGCGGTGACGGACGTCTGAACCACGACCTGCTCCCCGGCGAGAAGGGCCCCCAGGACGCTTGCGGCGTCTTCGGGGTCTGGGCGCCGGGTGAGGAAGTCTCCAAACTCACCTTCTACGGTCTCTACGCCCTGCAGCACCGTGGGCAGGAGGCCGCCGGCATCGCCGTCAGCAACGGCGAGCAGATCCTCGTCTTCAAGGACACCGGTCTGGTGTCCCAGGTCTTCGACGAGTCCGCGCTGGAGTCCCTGCAGGGGCACATCGCGGTCGGGCACGCCCGGTACTCCACGACCGGCGGCGGCGGCTGGCAGAACGCCCAGCCCACCCTCGGCGACACCGCCGGCGGCACGGTCGCGCTGGCGCACAACGGGAACCTGACCAACCAGTTCGCCCTGCGCGACATGCTGGCCGAGCGCTACCCCGAGCAGCCGCGGCCGGTGCTGCGCGGCCGGCCCTCGCCCAGCGAGATCGCCCGCGGCAACACCACCGACACCGCCATCCTCACGGCGCTGTTCGCCGGTGACCCCGACCGCACCCTCGAGGCCACGGCCGCCGAGGTCCTGCCGCACGTGCAGGGCGCCTTCTCGCTGGTCTTCATGGACGAGCACACCCTCTACGCCGCCCGCGACCCGCAGGGCATCCGCCCGCTGGTGCTGGGCCGGCTCGACCGCGGCTGGGTCGTGGCCTCCGAGACGCCCGCCCTCGACATCGTCGGCGCCAGCTTCGTGCGCGAGGTCGAGCCCGGTGAGCTCATCGCGATCGACGCCGACGGCCTGCGCAGCACCCGGTTCGCGCCGGCCAAGCCCAAGGGCTGCGTCTTCGAGTACGTCTACCTGGCCCGCCCGGACACCTCCATCAACGGCAAGGTCGTCCAGGAGTCGCGCGTGGAGATGGGCCGGACGCTGGCCCGTGAGCACCCCGTCGAGGCCGACCTCGTCATCCCGACCCCCGAGTCCGGGACGCCCGCGGCCATCGGCTACGCCGAGGAGTCCGGCATCCCCTACGGCCAGGGGATGGTCAAGAACTCCTACGTCGGCCGGACGTTCATCCAGCCCAGCCAGACGATCCGCCAGCTCGGCATCCGGCTCAAGCTCAACCCGCTCAAGCACGTGGTGGCGGGCAAGCGGCTGGTCGTCGTCGACGACTCGATCGTGCGCGGCAACACCCAGCGCGCGCTGATCCGCATGCTGCGCGAGGCCGGGGCCGCCGAGATCCACGTGCGGATCTCCTCCCCGCCGGTGAAGTGGCCGTGCTTCTACGGCATCGACTTCGCCACCCGCGCCGAGCTGATCGCCAACGGCCTGTCGATCGAGGACATCGCCCAGAGCATCGGGGCGGACTCCCTGGGCTACATCTCGGCCGAGGGCATGATCGCCGCGACCGAGCAGCCCGCCGAGCGGCTGTGCAGCGCGTGCTTCACCGGCGAGTACCCGGTGCCGCTGAACGACCTCGACCGGCTGGGGGAGCGGTCGATGGACAAGCCGCGCATCCCGATCACGCCGGTCTCCCGGCACGAGACCCACCAGAACGTCCAGCAGGGAGCACAGCAGTGAGCGGAACCACCTACGCCTCCGCGGGCGTCGACGTCGTCGCGGGGGACCGCGCCGTCGAGCTCATGAAGGCGTCCGTCGCCCGCACGCAGGGCCCGGAGGTGGTCGGTGGTTTCGGCGGGTTCGCCGGCCTGTACGACGTCTCGGCGCTGAAGGACTACCGCCGGCCGCTGCTGGCCACCAGCACCGACGGCGTCGGGACGAAGGTCGCGATCGCCCAGGCGCTCGACAAGCACGACACCATCGGTTCGGACCTGATCGGCATGGTCGTCGACGACATCGTCGTGGTCGGGGCCAAGCCGCTGTTCATGACCGACTACATCGCCTGCGGCCGGGTCGTGCCCGAACGGATGGCCGCGATCGTCGACGGCATCGCCCGCGCCTGCGCGGAGGCCGGGGTGGCCCTGGTCGGCGGCGAGACCGCCGAGCACCCGGGTCTGCTGGGCCCGGACGAGTACGACGTCGCCGGAGCCGTCACGGGAGTCGTCGAGGCCGACGAGCTGCTGGGCGCCGAACGGGTCGAGGTCGGCGACGTGCTCGTCGCGATGGCCTCCTCCGGGGTGCACTCCAACGGGTACTCCCTCGTGCGCCGCGTCTTCGCCGACGCCGGCTGGGGCTACGACCGGCACGTGGAGGAGTTCGGCCGCACCCTCGGCGAGGAGCTGCTGACCCCCACCCGCATCTACGCCCAGCCCGCGCTCGCGACGCTGGCCACCGGCGGGGTGCACGCGATGAGCCACGTCACCGGTGGCGGTCTGGCCGCGAACCTGGCCCGGTGCCTGCCCAGCCACGTCACCGCCGAGGTGGACCGCTCGACGTGGACGCCGGGGGCGGTGTTCAGCCTCGTGCGCGACCTGGGGAAGGTGCCCGCGGACGACCTCGAGCGCACGCTGAACCTGGGCGTGGGCATGCTGGCGGTCGTGCGGCCGGACAGCGTGGACGCCGTCGTGAGCACGATCGAGCAGGCCGGCATCCCGGCGTGGGTGTGCGGTGAGGTCCGGGAACGGACCGAGGCGGACGGCGCGAGCAACGGCAAGGGCATCGCAGGGGGCGTGACGCTGCTCCGGGGTCGCCACCAGGGTTGGTGAGCGGGTCCGGAGGGCGTCACGCCCCCTGCGATGCCTCGCGGTTGGTGCAGTGGTGCTGGTGCTGCACGACCTGGTTGTCGTGGCCCGTCAAGCCCGACGCTTGGACGACCACTCGTCCTCGTCGTCCGTTGCGGTGTACTTCGACCAGTCCTCGGAATCGTCCGAGTCGTCGTCTTCCACGTCAGACTCCGGCGCCTCCGGAGCGGTTGCGCGCTCCATCTGGCGGTACGGGTCGGGCCCGTGAAGCTCACGTTGCAGAGCGTTGTAGTCGGTCTCGGGGCTGAAGTACTTCAGCTGCCGAGCGACCTTCGTCTGCTTGGCCTTCTGACGGCCGCGCCCCATGGCGTCGACCCCCTCGCGCGTCGGCCGGGGCAGGCTGGGCGTGCCCCGGAGTAGCTGTCATCTCTCCGTGGGACCCAACGGTACATGTTCACGAGACGTTCCGGCATCCCGGTCGCCGGGGTCGCACCCCGGACGGAGCACGCCGACCCGTGACGGGGCCGCCGTGCGCGCCCCGGCCATGGTGTTGGCTGTGCCCATGACCAGCCCCATGACCAGCACAGGAGCCGGTGGGAAGCGTCCGGTCGTGGCCGGGATCGACTCCTCCACGCAGTCGTGCAAGGTGGTCGTCCGCGACGCCGAGTCGGGCGAGTTGCTGCGGATCGGCCGCGCCAGGCACCCCGACGGGACCGAGGTCGACCCCGCGCACTGGTGGCGGGCGCTGACCGAGGCCGTCGCCGACGCCGGCGGGCTCGAGGACGTCGACGCCCTGGCCGTGGGGGCCCAGCAGCACGGCTCGGTCCTGCTCGACGAGCACGGCGAGGTCGTCCGCCCGGCGCTGCTGTGGAACGACGGGCGCTCGGCGGCCGCCGCCGACGCGCTGACCGCCGAGCTGGGCGGGCCGAAGGCGTGGGCCCAGGAGGTCGGCAGCGTCCTGGTCGCCTCCCTGACCATCACCAAGCTGCGCTGGATCGCCGAGCACGAACCGGAGAACGCCGCCCGCACGGCCGCGGTGTGCCTGCCGCACGACTGGCTGACCCACCAGCTCGCCGGCGGGACGTCGACGGGCGCCCGGCTGGTCACCGACCGTGGCGACGCCAGCGGGACCGGCTACTGGTCGCCCGCCGACGGCGCCTACCGCACCGACCTGCTGCACAGGGCCTTCGGCGCGAGCCCGGCGCTGCCCGACGTCCTCGGCCCCGCCGAGGGGGCCGGCACCAGCGCGAGCTCGCTGACGCGGGGCGCGACCCTCGGGCCGGGAACGGGCGACAACATGGCCGCAGCCCTCGGGGTGGGAGCGCAGGTCGGTGACGTGGTCGTCTCGATCGGCACCTCCGGCGTCGTCAGCGTCGTCAGCGACATCCCCACCTGCGACCCCTCCGGGCTCGTCGCCGGCTTCGCCGACGCGACGGGCCGCTACCTGCCGCTGGTCTGCACGCTCAACGCCGCCCGCGTGCTCGACGCGGCCGCGCGCATGCTCGGCGTGGACCACTCCGAGCTGTCCCGGCTGGCGCTGTCGGCGCCCGCGGGCAGCGGCGGGCTGGTCCTGGTGCCCTACCTGGAAGGGGAACGGACGCCCGTCAGACCCGACGCGACGGGCGCGCTGCACGGTCTGACGCTGGCCACCTCGACCCCCGCGCACATCGCCCGGGCCACCGTCGAGGGACTCCTGTGCGGGCTGGCCGACGGCCTGGACGCCCTCGTCGCCCAGGGCGTCGAGATCGGCCGGGTCGTGCTGGTCGGCGGCGGCGCGCGGTCGGAGGCCGTGCGGCGCCTGGCCCCGGCGGTGCTGGCCCGTCCCGTCGTCGTGCCCGAGCCGGGGGAGTACGTGGCCGACGGGGCCGCCCGCCAGGCGGCCTGGGTGCTGGCCGGTGGGCAGAACCCGCCGGACTGGACGCTGAACGCGTCGCAGACGTTCGAGGCCGAGCCGACGCCGGCCGTGCGCGAGCGCTACGCGCAGGTGCGCGACCTCACGGCGGACCGCCTCAGGTGAGGGACTGCCGCGCGCCGCGTGCGTCCCGCACGTCGATGGTGCGGTGCGCGCGCTTGTCCGCGTACATCCGGGCGTCCGCCTCGGCCAGCACGGCCTCCGCGGGGCGGCTGAGGTCGTCGGCGGCCCAGCCCACCGACAGCCGCACGTCGACGCCCGTCAGGGCGTTCCGGACGCTGTGCCGCAGCCGCCGCGCGAGCTTCTCGACGTGCTCGGAGGGGACCGCGTCGACGAGCACGACGAACTCGTCACCGCCGAGCCGGGCGACGGTGTCGCTGGGACGCACCTCGGCCGCCAGCCGCCGGGCGACCTCGACGATGAGCGCGTCCCCGGCGCGGTGACCGAGGGCGTCGTTGACCTCCTTGAGGCCGTCGACGTCGCACAGCAGCACGAAGGTCCGCAGGGTCGGGTCGGTCTGCACCCGGGCGCGCGAGCGCTCCCAGCGGTCGGTCAGCAGCACCCGGTTGGGCAGGCCCGTCAACGCGTCGTGCGCGGCCCGGTGACCCAGCTCGCGCTCGATCGCGACGCGCCCGGAGACGTCCCACGCGGCGAGGACGAGGCGGTCCCCGGCCTGGGCGCGCGCGGCGACCTCCACACGCAGCGAGGGGCGGGCCAGCGGGCGCACGCGCAACGGGCCCAGGCGGGCACCGGGACGGCGCCCGGCCTCGCCCAGGGCGGCCCGGGCGCGCTCGCGGTCACCGGCCACGAGCAGGTCCAGGACGTCACGGCCGGGCAGGTGCTGGGCGTTGACCACGACCAGCCGCTCGACGTCGGGGGAGGCCCACAGGACCGTCGTGCCGGACAGCAGGACGGTGGCCGGGGCACCGGCCGCGAGGGAGCGCCAGTCCGGTCGCCTCCCGTCGTCCACGGGAACGGTCAGGAGCCGGACCGGCGGGCCAGCGCGTCGCCGACCCCGGCCAGCACCGCGGCGGCGGCCGTCGTGGTCAGCACCGCCGGCCACGGGCCGAGCCGCTTGGACAGGGGGTGGGACAGGCCCACCAGGGCCACGGTGCCGGCGGTCAGAGCGGCGGCCAGGCCGGGCGCACCCCCGGCCCAGCGCGGGAGGGCGGCGGTCAGGCCCGCGGCGAGGGCCACCCCGGCGAGCCTGCGGTCGCCCGTGCGCCGGCCGACGGCGTAACCCCCCAGGACGGCGGGACCGATGAGGGCTGGGCTCGGGATCGCGGGCACGGCAGGAGGCTAACGCCGGAGGTGCCTGCGGGACCGGTGGGCCCGCGGACGTCGGCTCGACGTGGGCGGGTCGTCCCGGGGCGCGCCGGGCGGAGGTGGGGGCACGTCACCCGCGGTGGACGGTCCGACGGGAGGAGTGGTCCGGCGTCCGGGAACGACGAAGGCCCCGACGCTGCTGCGTCGAGGCCTTCGTCGAAGTTCGTTCCAGGTGGCCAGGAGCGGGGTCGAACCGCTGACCTTCCGATTTTCAGTCGGACGCTCTACCAACTGAGCTACCTGGCCGTGCCGGGCCGGTTGAACCGGCACGACGAGCGACCCCGACGGGACTCGAACCCGCGACCTCCGCCGTGACAGGGCGGCGCGCTAACCAACTGCGCTACGGGGCCTCAAAGAGGCCTTGTCTTGCTTGTGTTGCTCGGCCTTGCTTGCGAGAAGAACTCTACCCGATCCTCGGCGGTGGTCGTGACCACCTCCTCGGACCCGGTGGTCCGCTGCGTACCCCCAACGGGATTCGAACCCGTGCTACCGCCTTGAAAGGGCGGCGTCCTAGGCCACTAGACGATGAGGGCGTGGCACCGACGGCTCACGCCGAAGGCTCGACCAGCATAGGGGACGGCCGCCGGTGCTGCCGTCCACGGGGAGCGGACCGTTGACGCGTCGGGCCGGACCTACCGGCTCGACGCGTCAACGGTCCCCCCTCCGGCCCCGCACCTCAGGCGGCCGGCTGGTCGGTGCCCGGGACCGAGAGCCGCTTAGAGGCCAGGCGAGGAGTGCGCCCCCGGGCGATCGAGCGCACCACCGCGTCGGGATCGGTGTGCAGCAGGTCCTGCACGGCCAGCTCCACCGCCCCGTGGGTGGCGGGGTGGCCGAACGAGGCGCCGTCACCGAGCTGCTCGAGCACGGGGGCGATCGTCACCCCGTCGCCGAACAGGTCGATGACGCGCGGGTCGATGTAGCTGCTGCGGCACACGCTGGGGGTGTTGCCGAGGTACTCCGAGACCTCCGCGCAGGCGCGGGTCACCGCCCGCTTGCGGGCCGTCGCCGTCCCCGCGACGGGCAGCGACACCGCGAGCGCGACGGCCGCCAGCACCGTCGCGTGCCAGGTCCGGAAGTCCTTGGCGGACACGTCCGGCCCGATCGTCTCGTGCAGGAACTCGTTGACGTCGTCGGCGGTGACGTCGTGCCAGCGGTTGCCCTGCTTCCACACCAGCAGGTCCTCACCGCCTCCGCGCCGGCGCTTGAGCGAACGCACCACGTCGCGCACGGCCGGGTCGGCGATCACCGCGGTCCGGTCCTTGCCGGACTTGGCCACGTAGGAGAACACCAGTTCCTGCCCGCGCTGGTGCACGTGGTCGCGGCGCAGCGTCGCCAGGCCGTAGGAACCGTTCTCCTCGGCGTAGGTGTCACCGCCGACGCGGAAGAACCCCAGGTCCAGCAGCCGGAACGCCGCGGCGAGCACCCGTTCGCGGGTCAGGCCGTCGGTGTGCAGGAGTTCCTCGACGCGTTCGCGCGCCGCGGGCAGCCGGGCCGCGACCTCCAGGACGCGGTCGTGCTTGGCGCGGTCGCGGTCGGCCCGCCACTGCTCGTGGTACCGGTACTGCCGACGGCCGCGGTCGTCGGTGCCCACGGCCTGCAGGTGCCCGTTGGGGAACGGGCAGATCCACACGTCGGTGTACGCGGGCGGGATGGCCAGCGCACTGATGCGGGCGATGACGTCGGGGTCGACGATGCGCTGGCCCTCGGTGTCGAGGTACGTCCAGCCCTTGCCGCGCCTGCGGCGCGAGAAACCGGGCGAGGAGACCGAGACGCGGCGCAGGCGAGGCACGTCCCGATGGTGCAGAGTGGTTCCCGCCCCCGCATCCGGGAACCGGGCCCCAGAACCCGCAGAGAACGTGGAGGAGCCGCCGTGGACCCCGTGCAGGCGTTGCGGCGCACGGCCTTCCTGCTGGAACGCGAGCAGGCGAGCAGTTTCCGGATCGAGGCGTTCCGCAAGGCCGCCGCGGCCCTGCTGGCGCTGGACGCCGACGAGTTCGACGCGCGGCTGGCCGCCGGCACCCTCACCGAGCTCAAGGGCATCGGGAAGTCCTCCGCGCAGATCGTCGTCCAGGCGGCGGCCGGGCGCACCCCGGACCGGCTGGCGGAGCTCGAGGCCGCGGCCGGCCCGCTGGCCGAGGGCGGGGAGGAGCTGCGGGCCCTGCTGCGCGGTGACCTGCACACCCACACCGACGCCAGCGACGGCGGCAGCTCGCTGGTCGAGATGGCGTTCACCGCCGCCGAACTCGGTCACGAGTACGTCGCCGTCACCGACCACTCCGAGCACCTGACGGTGGCGCGCGGCCTGAACCGCGAGCGCCGGGAGGAACAGCTCGCGCAGATCGAGGCGCTGGCCGCCCCGCTGGCCCCGTTCCGGCTGCTGTCGGGCATCGAGGTCGACATCCTCAAGGACGGCGCCCTGGACTGCCCGCCCGACCTGCTCGCGCGGCTCGACGTGGTCGTGGCCTCGTCGCACTCCGAGCTGCGGATGGCCTCCGGCGCCATGACCCGGCGGATGCTGACGGCGATCCGGTCGGGCCGCATGGACGTCCTGGGGCACTGCACGGGGCGCATGGTCAGGGGCGGGCACGGCAGGGTCGGCGAGAAGGGGCGCCCACCGAGCCAGTTCGACGCCGAAGCGGTGTTCGCGGCCTGCGTCGAGTTCGACGTCGCGGTCGAGATCAACGCGCGGCCCGAACGGCTCGACCCGCCGCGGGCCCTGCTGCGGCAGGCCGTCGAGGCCGGGTGCCTGTTCGCGCTGTCCACCGACGCGCACGCCCCGGGGCAGCTGGACTGGCAGCCCTACGGGTGCGCGCGGGCGGCCGAGTGCGGGGTTCCCGCCGACCGGATCGTCACGACGTGGCCGGTGGAACGGGTGCTGGAGTGGACGGCGCGGCGGCGCCCGGCCCGCTGACCTCCCGCCCACCGGTGACCCGCAGGAACTCCAGCTTCTCCTCGTCCGGTGAGCCGGCCGCGGCGCTGTAGACGACGAGCCGGACGTCGGAACCGGGGACGGTGAGCACGTCGCAGTCGCAGGTCACCTCACCGACCACCGGGTGCTGGATCGTCTTGCGGGCCGAGACGTGGTGGCACACGCACCCCTCCTCCCACAACGCCGCGAACTCGGTGCTGCGCGTGCGCAGCTCGCCCACCAGGGCGCTCAGCCCCCGGTCGCGCGGGTAGGTCACCAGCGCGGCGCGCAGGTCGGCGACCAGCGCCCGCTCGAGCTCGTCCCGGCCGCGGCGGACCGGCCAGGACGTCAGCTGCCGGTCGCCACCCAGGAACACCGAGCGGACGAGGTTGCGGTCGTCGTGGGCCCGGGCGCCGGGGTCCCCGAGCAGCGCGGCCCACGGGGGCGTCCACTGCAGCAGCGTCCAGTCGGCGGCGAAGACCCCGATCGGCAGGTCGCCCAGCCGGGCCACCATCCGCTGCACGCCCGCCGGGACGTGGCTGGAGATCGTGCCGTCGAGCGGCGGCAGCAGACCGGCGAGCCGGTAGGCGTGGTCGCGTTCGTCCGGGTTCAGCTGCAGCGCGCGGGTCAGGGTGCCCACGACCTGCGCCGACGGGCTGGTCGCGCGGCCCTGCTCCAGCCGCACCACGTAGTCGACCGACAGGCCCGCCAGGTCGGCCAGTTCCTCCCGGCGCAGTCCCGCGGCGCGGCGCCTGGCGCGGGCGGGCAGGCCGACGTCGAGGGGGGAGAGCCGGTCGCGCCAGCGGCGCAGAGCCGTTCCCAGGGTTTCGGCGTCCACCCCGCCATCGTGCCCCGCAGGCGCTCCGTCAGCCTGGTACTGCCCGACCCACCGTCGCGGCGGGCACTGGCCGGCCTGCGCGGCCCGGCGCACGCTGGGCGCCATGACCACCACGTTCATCACCGGAGCCAACAAGTCCCTCGGGTACGAGACCGCCCGCCGGCTGATCGCGGCCGGGCACGACGTGATCGTCGGCGCTCGCGATCCGCAGCGGGGGCAGGCCGCCGCCGACGCGCTCGGCGCGCGGTTCGTGCGGATCGACGTCACCGACGAGGCGTCCGTGCAGGCCGCGGCCGACGACGTCGCCGCCCACGAGGGAACGGTGGACGTCCTGGTCAACAACGCCGGGGTCCCCGGGCCGCACGCCCCGGCCGACGAGCTCACCGCGGCCGACGCCCTCGCCGTCTACGACGTCAACGTGTTCGGGATCGTCCGGGTGACCCGCGCCTTCCTGCCGCTGCTGCGCCGCTCCGCCAACCCCGTCGTCGTGAACGTCACGAGCGGCATGGGGTCCTTCGCCCTGACCCACGACCCCGCCGCGGACGAGTCGCAGTTCCCGATGCCGCTCTACACCTCCTCCAAGTCGGCCGTGACCATGCTGACGACGCAGTACGCCAAGGCGCTGCCGGAGGTGAAGTTCAACGCCGCCGACCCCGGGTACACCGCGACGGACTTCAACGCCCACGGCGGACACCAGACGGTCGCGGAGGGGACCGACGCGATCGTCGAACTCGCGACGATCGGCGAGGACGGCCCCACGGGGCAGTTCCGCAACCGGTACGGCGTGGTGCCCTGGTGAGTCCGGGAACGCCCGCCGGGGTGCGGGGGCGCGGCGATCACGCCATCCTGGCGTCCTGACGTCGAACCACCGGCGTGGTGGTCGATCCTCCGGAGGTGGTGACGTGGCTGTTCCGCACTCGTCGACCGGCGCTCCTGCCCTCCCGTCCGCCGACGACCCGGCCGTGGCGGCCGTCGGGACGCGCGGCGGCCCGGTCCGGCGGCACGCGCAGGTCACCGGGCTCATCCTGTGCGCGCTGGGACTCCTGGGTCTGGTGCCCGGCATCACGACCCAGTACGACCAGATGGGGTTCTTCCGCAGCGGGGCGCAGCTGTTCGGGGTCTTCACCGTCTCGATCGTGACGTCGGCCCTGCTGTTCCTCTACGGCGTCACCCACCTGGTGTTCGCGGGATCGGTCCGCCAGGCGCACAAGACGGTCGTGCTGCACGCCCTGCTCCTCATCGGCATGGGCGTGGCGGGTGCGGGGATCGTCTTCAACTCGCCCGCGGACGTGCTGCCGACCGACGTGGCGAGCAACTGGCTCTACCTCGGCCTGGGAGTGTTCTTCCTCGTCGGCTCGTGGGTGACCCGACGGCGGCAGATCCACCGGCACGGCGTGTTCTGAGCCGTGCCGGTGGACCTGCCTGCGGTTCAGACCTCGTCGGTGCGACGCCGCGCGGCGTAGGCGTCGAGTTCCTCGTTCGTCCGCTCCGCGGGCCAGCCCTCGGCCAGCGCCCGGTGCAGCAGTTCGGTCTCCGACAACGGGGTGAGGCCACCCACGTTGGGGTCCAGGTCGAGGTTCGTCGGGAACGGGTACCCCTCGGTGGCGGTCGTCACCGCGTTCGCGAGGAACTCCTCCGAGGCTCCCGATCCCTTGCGGGACAGCAGGGCCGGGTAGACGGCCTTGGCGGTCTTGACCCGGTCGACGGTCTCCATCGCGCGGCCGAAGGCCGAGGAGACCTGCAGCAGGTTCGCGACGCGCTGCACGTCGGCGGAGACGTTGGAGCCCGCGCCGTGGAACAGGGCGGGGTTGAAGAACGCCGCGTCGCCCTTGGCCAGCGGCAGCTGCACGTGGTGCGCGGCGAAGTACTCGCGGAACTCCGGCTGCCGCCAGGCCAGGTAGCCCTGCGGGTACTGGTGGGAGTACGGCAGGTAGAGCGTCGGGCCGCTCTCGACGGGCATGTCGCTGTGGGCCACCGCCCCCTGCAGCGTCAGGACCGGGGAGAGCAGGTGCACGTGCGCGGGGTAGCGGGCCGCGACCGGGTTGGACAGGAAACCCAGGTGGTAGTCGCGGTGCGGGTCCTGCGCCTTGCCGCCGGGGCGGACGACGTTGACCTGGGAGGTGACCTGGTAGCCCGGGCCGAGCCAGGCCGTCGAGACGAGGGCGAGCACGTCGTTGCCGTAGTAGTCCACGAACGCCTCCGGATCGCGCACGGCGAGCTTCTCCAGCGCGTTCCAGACCCGGTCGTTCGCGCCGGCCTTGGCGAAGTGGTCGCCCTTGGCGGTACCGGCGGCCTTCTCGTCGGCGATCATCGCCTCGAAGGCCGTGGTGACGCGGTCGACGACGCCGGTGTCGACGAACGCCCCCTTGAGGACGACGACGCCGGGCCCGTCGGTCAGGGCGCGCACGAGTTCACCCTCGACGGCCTCGCGGCCGGCGTCGTCGGCGACCGCCGCGCGCAGCGTGGCGGAGTCGTAGACCAGCACGTTGCGCTGCACGTCGGCCGCGTGCGGGTAGGCGGCCAGGTCGGTGGTCCGGTCGACGAGCCCGGCGAACTCGGCGACGTCGCAGTCGCTCTCGCGGAAGCGGATCGGGAGGGGGCGGGCCGTGGTCGGTGCGCTCATGGTTTCTCCTCGTCGAGAGTCGGGTCGGGAGTTCTCTGATCGGTGGGCGCTCTTCGAGGCTAGCGGCCGGTGAGGGGTTCGTGGCATCGTCGATCCATCAAGAACGCATCAGAGGAGACGCGGTGAGCCATCCCTACCGCATCCGGGAGATCGCCCAGCAGGCCGGACTGAGCACCGCCACGGTCGACCGCGTCCTGCACGGCCGCGCGGGGGTGCGCGCCGCCACGGTCGCCGAGGTCCACCGTGCGATCGCCGACCTGGACCGGCAGGCCTCCCAGGTGCGGCTGGGCGGGGCGACGTTCTTCGTCGACCTCGTCGTGCTGGCGCCCGACCGGTTCTCCCGCGCGGTCCGCACCGCCCTGGAGGCCGAGCTCCCGTCGTTGCGGCCGGCCGTGGTGCGGGCCCGGTTCCACTTCCGCGAGGCCGGCACACCGGCGGACCTGGCCGCGACGATGGACGCCATCGCCGAGCGCGGCTCCAGCGGTGTGCTCCTGAAGGCCCCCGACGACCCGGCCGTGGTGGCCGCGGTCGCGCGGCTGGAGGAACGCGGCATCCCGGTCGTCACCTTCGTCACCGACGTCCCGACCAGCCGGCGGATCGCCTACGTCGGGATGGACGACCGGGCGGCCGGGGCGACCGCCGCCTACCTGCTGACCACCGCGGCTCCCGACTCCACCGGCGTGCTGGTCGCGTTGAGCCGCAGCACGTTCCGCGGGGAGGGGGACCGGGAGCTCGGGTTCCGCGCCGCCTTGCGGAACCTGGCGCCGCAGCTGCCGGTGCACGTGGTGGAGGGCACCGACGGTCTGGACGCCGCCACGGGCACGGCCGTGCCGGAGGTGCTGGCCCGGCACGAGGGCATCGACACGGTCTACTCGATCGGCGGCGGCAACCGCGCCGTCCTGGCGGCCTTCGAGGCCGCGTCCCGGCCGGTGCGGGCCTTCGTCGCCCACGACCTCGACGCCGAGAACGTCGTCCTGCTGCGCGCACGCCGGCTGACGGCCGTCCTGCACCACGACCTGCGCGCCGACGTGCGCCGGGTGTGCCGGGCCGTCATGCAGGCGCAGGGCGCGTTGCCGGGCCGGCCGAGCTCGCACCCCTCGCAGATCCAGGTCGTCACGCCGTTCAACGAACCGGCCGGGCTGCTCGGGGACGGCTGACCCTGGTCAACCGGCGCGGGCGCGCGGACCATGACCCGCGTGCTGGAGGTGCGCCTGTTCGGCGTTCCCGACGTGCGGGTCGACGGCGTCGTGGTCCCGCTGGCGTCCGGCCGCGCGCTGCTGCTGCTGGCCCGGCTGCTGCTGCGCCCCGAACCGCAACGCCGCGAGCACCTGGCGCAGCTGCTGTGGCCGCACTCGGCGCCGGCGCAGGCCCGCACGAACCTGCGGCACGTCGTCCACACGGTGCGGACCACGCTGCCGGCCGCCGTGCTGCGCTCGACCGCGACGACGCTGGCGTGGGGGGAGGCGGAGACCTGGGTGGACGTCACCGCGTTCACCGGACTCGCGGGCGCGCGGGACCCGGACCGGCTGCGCGAAGGCGTCGCGCTCTACACCGGTGACCTGCTGACCGGCTGGGACGAGGAGTGGGTCCTGACCGAACGGGAGGCGTTGCGGCGCAAAGCCGTGGAGGCCCTGGACCGGCTGGCCGGCCTCCTGGCCGGGCGCGGTGACCTCGCCGCCGCCGTGTCCGCGGCCGAGCGCGCGCGGGACCTCGATCCGCTCACCGAGGAGCCGTATCGCCGGCTGATCGGGCTGCACGAGGCGCGCGGCGACCGGGCACGGGCGCTGCGGGCCTACCACGAGTGCGCCGCCGTGCTGCGCGAGGAACTCGGAACGGAACCCTCCGCCCGGACCCGGGCCGCCTACGAGGCGCTGCTGCCCCGCGGGGGGCGGGACGAGCGCGTTCCGGGAACGGCCCCGCTGGTCGGCCGCCGCCCCGAACGCCGCCTGCTGGCCGAGCTGTGGGCGCGGGCCCGCGGGGGCGCGGCGCAGTGCGCGGTCGTCACCGGCGAACCCGGCATCGGCAAGACCCGGCTGGTGGAGGAGCTGCGGGCCTGGGCCGCCCGCCGGGGCGCGACCACGGCCACCGCCCGCTCCTACCCGGTGGAGGGCGCGCCCGCGTACGGGCCGGTCGTGGAGTGGTTGCAGGCCCTGGGCTCCTGGCGGGACGCGCTGGAGCCCGCCGCGCTGGCCGTCCTTGCCCGGCTCGTGCCCGGGCTGCCGGCCACCGCGGCCCCCGCCGACGAGGACCCCCGCAGGCAGTTGTTCGACGCGGTCGCGGACGCGTTGCTGGCCGCGCGCGGGCCCGTGCTGCTGGTGGCCGACGACGTCCACGCCGCCGACCGGCAGACCCTGGCGTTCGTCCACCACCTGCTGCGGACCCGGCCCACCGCGCCGCTGCTGCTCGTCGCCACGGCCCGGCTGGCCGAGACCGACCCGGGCGACCCGCTGCGCGGACTGCTCACCGCGCTGCACGCCCTGGGCCGGTGCACCCAGCTGGACCTGGCGCCGCTGGACGCGGCGCAGGTGAGCACCCTGGCCACGGCGGTCGCCGGGCACGAGGTGGACGCGGCCACCGCGGCCCGGCTGGCCACCGAGACGGCGGGCAACCCGCTGTTCGTCGTCGAGGCCGTGCGGGCGGGCTGGCCGGGCCCGGGGGCTCCCGACGTGCTGGTGCCACCGGTCCGGGCGGTGCTGCAGGCGCGGCTGGACCAGCTCAGCCCCGGCGCCCGCGACCTGGTCGGTCTGGCCGCCACGGCGGGCTCGTCGGTGCCCGTGGAGGTGCTGAGCGCCCTGCGGCCGGACGACGAGGACGGGCTGACCCGCGACCTGGACGAGCTGTGGCGGCGCGGGCTGCTGATCGCCGGCGGCAGCACCTACGACTTCAGCCACGACCTGCTGCGCGAGGTCGCGGTGCGCTCGCTGGAGCCGGCCCGTCGCCGGCACGACCACGTCCTGCTGGCCCGGGCCCTGGCCGGCCACGACCCCGACCGGCGCGACGCGCCGGCCGGCCGGATCGCCGCGCACCTGCACGCCGCCGGCCGGAACGCCGAGGCGGTCGCCTGGTACTGCCGGGCCGCCGTCGCGGCGCAACGGGTCCACGCCGACGCCGACGCGGTCGACCTGCTCGAGCGGGCCCGCGAGGCGGTGCGGGTGAGCGCCGACGCCCCGTCCCGGGACGAGCGCGAACTCGACGTCCTCGTCGCCCTCAGCGCGCCGCTGGCCGCCGTCGAGGGGTACGGCTCCCCGCGGCTGGCCGCGGTCCTCGCCGACGCCACGGCCCTGGGTGGGGCCCTGGGCCGCGAACCGGCCGCACCGGTGCTGCGGGCGCTGGGGATGGCGGCCCTCTCGCGCGGGGACGTCGACGCCGCCCTCGGCTTCGGCGAGCGCCTGCACGCCACCTCGCAGGACGACCTCGTCGCCGTCGAGGGGCACTTCCTGCAGGGCGTGGCGACGTACTGGCGGGGGGAGCGGACCCGCTCGCGCCGGCACCTCCAGGCCGCCCTGGCCCGTTACCGACCGCAGGACCGGCCGGTGCACCTGCGCTCCTTCGCCCAGGATCCCCAGGTGCTGTGCCTGGCACGGCTGGCGTTGCTCGACCTCGCCGACGGCGACCCCGGCACCGCCCGCCGGCGCCGCGACGAGGCGCTCGCCCTGGCCCACCGCGGGCGGCACCCGTTCACCCTCGGCGCGGCGTTGCTGTTCGCGGCCCTGCTGGACCTGGAGCTCGCCGACGTCGAGGCCCTGCGGCGGCACGCGCACGAGCTCACGGAACTGCTGCCGCACGTGCAGGCCCCCGCGGTGAGGCTGGTCGCCGCGGGTTTCGAAGGCCACCTGCGCGTCGTCGACGGGCGGTCGCGGGAGGGCCTGGCCGCGATCGACGCGGCGCTCGCGGACCCGGGACGGCTCACCGCACCGGGAACGCCGGCGATGCTGCTGCGGATCCGGCTCGCCGCGTGCGAGGTCGTGGGGGACCGCACGGGCGCCGGGGCCGCCGCGCGGGCGTTGCTGGCCGGCGACGTGCGGGTGTGGGACGAGCTGGCCCGGACCGTGCTGGAACGCTGAGCGGTCCAGCGCGGAACGCCCGTGGAACCGCCCCCGGCGCACCCTCGCCGTCATGACGCCGATGACGCCGATGACGCCGCTGACGACGCTGACGACGAGGAGTGGCACGAGGTTGCGCGAACGGTTCCGGGGCGCGCTGCTGCGGCCGGGGGAGGAGGGGTACGACGAGGCCCGGCGGACGTGGAACGGCGCGGTCGACCGCAGGCCGGCGCTGATCGCCCGCTGCGCCGGCGCCGACGACGTCGTCGAGGTCGTGCGCTGGGCGCGGGACCAGGACCTGCCCCTGACCGTCCGCGGCGGCGGCCACTCCGTGCAGGGACACGCCGTGGCCGACGGCGCCGTGACGGTCGACCTGTCGCTGCTCAAGGGGGTGCAGGTCGACCCGGCCGCCCGCACCGCCCGGGCCGCCGGCGGCGCGGTGTGGGGGGAGTTCGACCTGGCCACGCAGCGCCACGGGCTGGCCACGACCGGGGGAACCGTCAGCCGGGTCGGCGTGGCCGGGTCCACCCTCGCCGGCGGATTCGGGCACCTGGCGCGCCGGCACGGGCTGACCGTCGACAACCTGCGCGCGGCCGACCTGGTGACGGCCGACGGCCGGCGTGTGCGCGCCGACGCCGACCGGACACCGGAACTGCTGTGGGGGTTGCGCGGTGGCGGCGGGAACTTCGGGATCGCCACGGCCCTGGAGTACGACCTGCACCCGGTGGGCCCGCTGGTCCTGGGGGGTTTCGTGTACTGGCCGCTGGACCAGGCGGCACTGGTGCTGCGGGCCCTGGCGGAGTTCTCGGCCACGGCCCCCGACGAGTTCTCCGCCGTCGTGGTGGCGCACCGCGCACCGCCGCTGCCGTTCCTGCCGCCCGCGTGGTCCGGGCGCCCGGTGCTGGGGTTGCTGCTGGCCTGGTGCGGCGGGTTCGAGGAGGGGACCCGGGTCCTGGCGCCCCTGCGGGCCGTCGGAAATCCCGTCGCCGACGCCGTCCGGCCGATTCCCTACCGCGTGCTGCAGACCGTGCTGGACGCCGGCGTCCCCGGCGGTGACGCCGCGACCTGGCGTTCGCAGCGGCTGGAGCGGCTGACCGACCCGGTCGCGCAGGAGGTCGCCGCCCGGGTGGAGTCGGCACCGTCGCCGCAGGCCGTGGTCACCGGCTGGGTCCTGGGCGGTGCGGCCGGCCGGGTGCCGGCCGAGGCCACCGCCGTCGGTGGACGGGAGGGTTTCGAGCTGCGGTTCGTCGCCCTGTGGCCCGCCGGCACCGATCCCGGGCCGCACCGCGAGTGGGTGCGCCAGGGCTGGGAGGCGTTGCGGCCGTACGCCACCGGTGAGCAGTTCGCGACGTTCCTGTCCGACGAGGGCCCGGCCGGGGTGCGGGCCGCCTACGGTTCCCGGCTGGCCCGGCTGGCCGCCCTGAAGAACACCTACGACCCCGGCAACGTCCTGTCCGCCAACGTCAACATCGTCCCCTCGGGAGGTTCGAAGTGAAAGTTCTCGTGACCGGTGCGACCGGCTCCGTCGGAGCGCACGTCGTGCGCGGGCTGTGCGAGCGCGGGATCCCCACCCGCGTTCTCGTCCGCGACGCCTCGGCGTCGCCGCCCGGAGCCGAACCCGTCGTCGGCGACTTCGCCGATCCGCCTTCGCTGGCCCGCGCGGTGAGGGGCGTCGACCGCGTCTTCCTGGCCTGCGGCAACGTTCCCGGTCAGGTGGCGTACGAGTGCGCCGCCGTCGACGCCGCCCGGGTCGCGGGAGTCGAGCGCGTCGTGAAGCTCTCCGGACCGCACCCGTCCCCGGACTCGCCGCTGGTCTTCGAACGGTGGCACGCGCAGATCGAGCAGCACCTGCTGTCCTCGGGGGTTCCGTGGGTCCTGCTGCGGCCGCGGACGTTCTGCACGAACCTGCTGGCCTCGGCCGCCGCGGTGGCCGAGGGGGTGCTCCCGGCGCCGGCCGGTGACTGCCGGATCGCCTACGTCGACCCGCGCGACGTCGCGGCGTGCGCCGTCGCGGCGCTGACGGCGGACGGCCCGGCGGGTGGTGTCTGGGAGCCGTCGGGACCGGAGGCCTTGTCGCACGCCCGGATCGCCGAGGAGTTGTCCGCGGCCACGGGGCGGCCCGTGCAGTACGTCGACCTGCCCGAGGACGTGGCCCGGGCCGGCATGCTCGGGGCGGGCCTGCCCGGGGAGGTGGTCGAGTTCGTCCTGCGGTTCTTCGCCGGCGCCAGGGCCGGAACCGTCGACACGTCCGCCACCGGTGCGGTGCGGGCGCTCACCGGGCACGACGCGCGGCCGTTCGCCGAGTTCGCCAGGGAGCGCGCCGCCGCCTTCGGGCGCTCGCCGGTGCGGGCCGCGGCCACCTGAGGTGCGGACGCCTGCGCGGTAGGCCATCCTCGAGGTGGATCGTCGAGCCAGCGGCGCGCCCTGACCCGAGAAGCCGGTCGTGAGCCGGCAGGACCCGACCACCCGAGAGGCCCGACGTGGAAACCTCCCGCGCAGCACTGCCCAGCCAGCCGTACGGAAGGACGGGTGACCCGGCGGTCGACGCCGTCGGGACACGGGGCGGGCCCGTCCGGCGGCACGCGCAGGCCACCGGCGCCCTGCTGACCCTCCTCGGCGTCCTCGGCTTCGTGCCCGGCATCACCGCGAACTACGACGAGATGGGGTTCTTCCGCAGCGACGCCCAGTTGTTCGGCGTCTTCACGGTCTCCGTCGTCAGTTCGGCGCTGCTGTTCCTGTACGGCGTGACGGTGCTGGCGTTCGCGGGGTCGGTGCGGCAGGCGCACAAGAACGTCGTGCTGCACGCGCTGGTGCTCATCGGCATGGGGGTCGCCGGGGCGGGCATCGTGGCGAACTCGCCGGCCGACGTCCTGCCGACCAATCCGGCCAGCAACTGGCTGTACCTGGCGCTGGGCGTGATCACCCTGGTGGGCGGGCACGTCAGCAGGCAGCGGCAGGTCCAGCGCCACGGCGCCTTCTGAGCCGCCTCCTCAGCACCGCGAACCCCGGGTCGTCCACGGCGGACGGCCCGGGGTTCACGCTGTCCGGCGGCGCAGCGTGAGTTCACGCAGGCCCAGGAACAGCGGGAACGTGAACGCCAGCGCGAGGGCGAACGTCAGCGGGACGAGCAGCCACGACCAGCGGGTCCAGCCCAGCCGCCGGCCCTCGACGACGAAGAGCACGCAGGCCGCGAGCGCCACGACGAGGACGTCGACGGCCGCAGACGAACTGGCGGGGTTGACGAACCACGCCTCGACGTAGCCCAGGCCCTGCGGGTCGGCGATGAACCGCAGGTTGAAGGTCCAGGTCCCGACGAGGCCGGCCAGGGCCAGGGCGAACCAGACGGCGGCCAGGGCGGGGCTGCCCCGGTGGGCGGTGGGCGGGTTGCCCGGAACGGTCACGGCACACCTCCGATGACGGCAACGCATTGACAGTTCCACTATCGATAGAAACACTACCACTCGTGCGCATCTCCGAGCTCAGCTCCCGCAGCGGCGTCAGCACGGCGTCGATCAAGTACTACACGCGGGAAGGGCTGCTACCCGCGGGGGAGCGCACGGGCTACAACCAGACCGAGTACACCGACGCCCACCTCCAGCGGCTGCGGCTCATCCGCTCCCTCATCGACGTCGGGGGCCTGCCGGTGGCGGCCGTCGCCCGCGTCCTCACCGCCGTCGACACCCCCGAACTCCCCCTCGGGGAGGTTCTGGGTGTCGCCCAGCACGCTCTGCCGCAGGCGATCGCACCACCTTCGGCGCAGGCCGTGCAGCGCGCCGAGGCCTTCGTCGCCGAGCACGGCTGGCACGTCCACGACGGCAACCCCGGCCTGCGCGCCGTGGCCGGTGTCCTCGACGGCTGGGCCGGTGTGGGGCGCGAGGACCTGGTCTCGGTGCTGCCCGCCTACGCCCGCGCCGCCGACATCGTCGCCGCGGCGGACGTCGACGCCGTCTCCGCGGGGATCCGGGCCGCCGCCGAGGGCGGTGACCGCGACTCCGCGGCCCAGACCGTCGTCGTCGGGACCGTCCTGGGTGACCAGCTCCTCGCCGGCCTGCGCCGCATCGCCCAGGAACACGCCGCCACCCAGCGCTACGGCCTCAACCCACCCACCGATCGGAGCACGCCGTGAGCACGATCGCCCCATCCACCCCTCGCACCACCCTGCCCGTTCCCGTCCGCTGGAACCGGCCCCTGCTCGTCCTGGCCGCCGCGATGGCCGTCCTGTCGGTGGCCTGCCTCGTCCTGGCCGTCGCCGACCCCCGGGAGGTGCTCGGCCAGAACGCCTGGTTCAAACCGCTGAAGTTCTCGCTCTCGATCGGCATCTACGCCGTCTCGTTCGCCTGGCTCGTGGGTCTGCCCGGGCTGCGCCGGCCGCGCCTGGCCGGGGTCGCGGCGTGGGTCACCGTGGTGGGGCTCGTCGCCGAGATCGTGGTCATCACCTGGGCCGCCGCCGCGGGGACCACCAGCCACTTCAACGTGGCGACCCGGCTGAACACGGCGTTGTGGGGCGTCATGGCCGCCTCCATCGCCGCCGTGTGGGTCATGACGCTGCTCGTCGGGCTGCTGGTGTTCCGCAGCCCGCTGCCCGACCGGGCGCGCACGCTCGCCCTCCGCGCCGGTGTCGTCCTGGGCCTGATCGGCATGGCGCTGGCCTTCCTCATGACCAGCCCGACCCAGGACCAGCTCGACGACCACCGGGGCGTCGTCGGTGCGCACGCCGTCGGCGTCGCCGACGGGGGACCCGGGCTGCCGTTCCTGGGCTGGAGCACCGAGGGCGGGGACCTGCGCATCCCGCACTTCGTCGGACTGCACGCCCTGCAGGTGATCCCCCTGGGGCTGCTGCTGCTGGAGGTGCTCAGCCGTCGGGCCACGGCGCTGCGGGACGAGCGCACCAGGTTCCGGCTGGTCCTGGTCGCCAGCCTCGGCTACGCCGCGCTCACCGGCCTGCTGACCGTCCAGGCCCTGCTGGGGCAGCCGTTGCTGCGGCCCTCCCCGGCGGTGCTCACGGCCGCTGCCGTGCTGGCCCTGGCCGTCAGCGTTCCGGCGGCAGCAACGCTGCGCCGAGCGCGGTGAGCAGTTCGACGACCTCGGCGCGGTCCAGGCGCACGGTCGAGGTGCAGGTGGTGTCCTGCCAGACCGACAGGACGACGCGGCCGGCCTCGGGGTGGGTCGTGACCCGCAGCGCCCGGCCGGGCCGGTCGGCGTCACGCACGACCCCGGTGCGCGTGCCTCGCTCGACGGTGTGCTCCACCACCTGAGTCTGCGCTTCCCGGCACCCGCTGTCCACGGAACCGGCGTCTCCGGTGACGGCGCGAACCGCCACTGCGATCCGCCGGCGCGGCGGCAGCTCACCGCGCGGACGCTCGGCTGGTCCGCCCGCTGGACGGCGGTGTGATCAGGGGATGCGTGCCACCCAGTCGCGGGTGGCGAACTTCTCGCGCACCAGCTCCTCGGCGGCCTCGAGCTCGGCGGCCGTCAGGTCCGAGTCGGCCAGCCCGTACTGCCGGCGGAACGTGGCGACCATCGAGTCGATGACCTCCTCGCGCGGCAGCCCCGTCTGCCGGCGCAGCGGGTCGACGCGTTTGGCCGCGCTGGCCAACCCCTTGCCGGACAGCTTCTCCCGGCCGATCCGCAGCACCTGCAGCATCTTCACGGCGTCGATGTCGTAGGACATCGTGACGTGGTGCAGCACGGTTCCGTCCGCCAGGCGCTTCTGCGCGGCGCCGGCGATCTTGCCCTGCTCGGTCGCGATGTCGTTGATGGGCTGGTACCAGGCCTTGACGCCCAGATCGCCCAGCGCCACCAGCACCCAGTCGTCGAGGAACGCGTACGACTCGGTGAAGCTGAGCCCCTCGACGAGGGAGCCGGGGGCGTAGAGCGAGTACGTGATGGTGTTGCCCGGTTCGACGAACATCGCCCCGCCGCCGGAGATGCGGCGCACCACCTCGACCCCGAGGCGCTGCGCGGCCTCGCCGTCGACCTCGTTGACCAGCGACTGGAAACTGCCCAGGACGACGGCCGGGCTCGCCCACTCCCACACGCGCAGCGTCGGTCCCCGGCGCCCGGCGGCGACCTCACGGGTCAGGACCTCGTCCAGGGCCATGTGCACCATGGGCGCCTGCGGGCCGGTGTGCACGAACTGCCACTCGTGGTCCAGCCAGCCCGTGGCGCCCCCGACCGCGCGGCGGACGGTGGTCGCGACGGCCTCCGGGGTGAACCCCAGCAGGACGGCGTCGTGCGGCAGCGCCGCGCGCACCCGGCCCGCGATGTCGGCCGCCTCCGTGTCGGCCGGCAGGCCGGTCAGCGCGGCGTCGATCGCCTCGAGCGCGTCGTCGGGTTCGAGGAAGAAGTCGCCGCTGAGCCGGACGTCCGCCAACCGCCCCTCGAGCACGTCGAGGTCGACGACGACCAGCTTCCCGCCGGGAACCTTGTACTCACCGTGCACGGTCGAAGGCTACGTCGTGCCGCCCGGCGTGCTTGTGGCGGTACATCCGGCGGTCGGCCTCGAGCAGGAGGGCGTCGACGCCGCCGTCGGTCTGCGGCTCGAACGTCACCGCACCGATGGACGTCGACACGGAGCAGGACCCGTCGGCCAGCACCACGGGCTCGGCCACGGCTCGGCGCAGCCGATCCACCAGGTCGGGACGACGGTCCTGGACGACGACGACGAACTCGTCGCCGCCCAGCCGTGCGACCAGTCCCAGTGCGCCGACGACCTCGGCGATCCGCCGCACGGTGACGCGCAGGACCTCGTCGCCCGCGGCGTGGCCGTGGGTGTCGTTGACGAGCTTGAAGCCGTCGAGGTCGAGCACGAGCAGTTCCCAGACCTGCTCGCCACCCCGGAGGCGCCGCTGCCGACGTGCCTGGAGTTCCCGGTCGAGCCCGCGGCGGTTCCACGCGCCGGTGAGCTCGTCACGGACCACCGCGGCGGCGGCTTGTTCGGCGCGTTCCGCCTGCACGACGTGCCACAGGGCCTCCACGAGGGCCAGCGCCAGGGCCACCGCGACCAGCCCGACCTGGTGGCCGGTCAGCGTGCGCTGCGTGAGGCCGGCGGTGGACACGACCAGCACGCTCACCGGCAGCAGCAACCGCCGCAGGACGCGCAGGAGGAGGCCGGTCGCCCTCGTCGTGCCCACTGCTCCGGGTGGCAGCGCGGCCAACGGCGCGACGGGGTCACCGCGGCGCAGCAGGACGACGGTGCAGAAGGCGCAGCCGGCGAGGGCGAGGGTGAAGGACAGGACGCCGGTCCAGGCCGTCGACTCCAGGAGGCTGAGCAGCATCAGCGCGTCGGCGGCGGCCAGGGTCAGCGCGGCCGTCGCCGGGGCGGCTGACGTGAGGGTCGTGCCCTGCCGCACGAGGAGCCCGGCCGCCGCGGCGACCAGTGCGACGTCGAAGGCCAGGAAGACGGAGTACGGGCGGTTGTGGGCGATGAAGGCGCCCAACGGGGTGAGCAGGGCGAGCAGGGTCGCCGCGCTGGTCGCCACCTGGGCCACGCCGAGGGCGCCGCCGAGCGACGACCCTCCCCGGCGCCGCGCTGCCTCCGGCAGGGCGAGAGCCAGGAGGAGAGCGCCGAGGGGGTAACGCAGCAGCATCGCCGCGACGGTGGCGGCGGGCTCGTGCTGACCGGTCGCGTAGGCCACCGCCGGCGACGCGGCCGTGAGCAGCCAGTAGGAGTCCCCGGCCGCGGTCAGCGTCGCCCAGCCTGCCAGCAGCCCGACGATCCACCGGGCACGGGTGGTCGGGGCCAGCGCCGCGGTCGTCGCCAGCACGGCCGAGGCGGCCACCTCCACCAGCACCACCGGGGCGTCGGTGGCGCCGGCGTAGGTGTTGACCATGAGCGCCCACACCAGGGCCAGGCCGCTGATCGACGCGACGTGCAACCGGTTCCCGCTGCGCAGCCGCACGAGAGCCCCGCCCCCTTCCGCCGAGGACGAATCCCTCTGTCGCCCAGCCTGGCACGCGGACGAGCGTTTCAGGGCGGAGTTCGGGAACTCCCCTCGCGACGTCGACCGAACGGGTCAGTCGACCAACGACGACGCCAACCACGCGCGCGGCGTCCCGAACCCGGCGAGCAGTTCCTCGGTGCGCGGGCGCAGCTTGCGGCACAGGGTGTTGACGGCCGTGGTGATGGCCTTGGCGCGCAGGGTCGTCATCCGCCGGTGCTCCAGGTACCAGCCCTTCTCGGCCTCCAGGAGCGCCAGCACGTGCAGGTCGCAGACGTCGCCCAGCAGGGTGGCGACGGCGGGGTCCTCGCACCGGGCGATGGCTGCGGCGAAGGCCTCGGCCACGATGCGGTCGGTGTGCGCGCGCCCGGCCAGCAGCAGGTGGTCCTGCAGGTCGTCGATCGCCGTGAACCGGTCCGCCTCCGGCTTGGACCGGGCCCGCCGCATCCGCTTGGCGAGCGACTCGGTGATGTGCCGCTCCCGGTCGGTGAGCATCCGCAACTGCCAGGCCCGGTCGTGCAGGTCGTCGGGCACCCGGCCGGCCTCGACGACGTCGGCGACCAGCGAGCGGGCCGGACTGCGGCCGGCGTAGGTGGTGACGAAGTCGCGGGTGGCCAACCGGGCCATGCCCAGGGTGTCGAGGTCGGAGAACTGCTGCGCGTACGAGGTCAGCAGGCCCTTGGCGACCAGTTGCAGCAGGACGGTGTTGTCGCCCTCGAAGGTCGTGAACACGTCGGTGTCGGCCTTCAGCTGCGGCAGCCGGGAATCGGCGAGGTAGCCGTTGCCGCCGCAGGCCTCCCGGCAGGTCTGCAGGGTCCGGGTGGCGTGCCAGGTCGAGGCGACCTTCATCGCCGCGGCGTGTCCCTCGAACGCCCGCTGCCGGGCCGGGTCGGGTTCGGAGCCGGACAGCTGGACGCCGAGCAGTTCGTCCATCTCGCCCATGAGCTCGTCCTGGGCGAACGACAGCGCGTAGGTCGTGGCCAGCGGGACGAGCAACCGGCGCTGGTGGGCGAGGTAGTCGAGCAGGACGACCTCGTCGTCGCCGCCGGGGCGTTTGAACTGCGTGCGGCGGGCGCCGTAGCGCAGGGCGATCTCCAGGCCGACCTTCGTCTGCGACAGCGCACCCCCCGAGACGCTGACCCGGCCCTTGACCAGGGCTCCGAGCATCGTGAAGAACCGGGAGTTCGCGCTGGCGATGGGGGAGGAGTACGTGCCGTCCTCGGCGACGTCGGCGTACCGGTTCAGCAGCGCCGTGCGCGGGATCCGCACGTGGTCGAAGCTCAGCCGGCCGTTGTCCAGGCCGTTCAGGCCCATCTTGCGCCCGTCGTCCTCGCGGGTCACGCCCGGGACGTCGTTCCCGTCGCGCCGCAGCGGCACGACGAAGGCGTGCACGCCCCGCGGTTCCCCGGCCGTCACCAGCTGGGCGAACACCACGGCGATGTCGGCGTCCTCGGCCGCACCGCCGATGTAGTCCTTGCGGCACGAGGCGTCCGGGGTGTTCACCACGAACTCCTGCGTGCCGGGGTCGTACGTCGCGGTGGTGCCCACCGAGGAGACGTCGGACCCGTGCCCCGTCTCGGTCATCGCGAAGCAGCCGACGAGTTCCAGGCGCAGCAGCGGGCCGAGGAGTTCGGCGTGGTGGCGTTCGGTGCCCAGGGCCTGCACGGCCCCGCCGAACAACCCCCACTGCACACCGGACTTGATCATGAGCGAGGCGTCGCCGAAACCCAGCATCTCGAACTGGGCGACCTGACCGCCGGGGGAGTCCCCGCCGCCCCAGCGCGAGGAGTACCCGAGTTCGTGACCGCCCCACCGGGCCAGCGTCCGCAGCCGCTCGCGGGTCAGGTCGCGGTGCTCGCGGGTGGACAGGTGGTCCAGCGGGCCGAAGAGGTCCTGGGGAGCCTGCCGGCGGAAACGTTCCTTCAGGTCGGCGAACCGGCCGTCGAGGTGCCGGCGCAGCGCCTCGGTGTCCAGCGGAGCGGCGGTCGGTGCGGGTCGTTCCTCGATCGTGGTCACGGAACCTCCTCCGGGGCGGGCGCCAGGACGGCGGACAGGCCGCCCCAGGCGAGACTGGTCAGGTCGGAGACGAGCGTGGCGGCCGGGATCCGGTCGGTGCTGGAGATCCACCGGTCGGCGGCGGTGCGGATCATCGCGATGAGGCCGTGCGCGAGGGCGTCGGCGGAGGAGTCCCGGGCACCGGCGACGCGCAGGTGGGCCGTGATGGTGCGCGCCGTCTCGGCGGCGATGGTGCCGGAGAGGCGCTGGACGGGATCGCTGGAGACGGGCCGTTCGAGCAGCGGGTGCGAGACGACGAACCGGTAGACCTCCGGGTCGGCCTCCACGAGCCGGACGTACGCGGCGATGATCGAGGCCAGGGCGTCGCGCGGGCCGGTGGCCCGCTCCACGGCCTCGCCGAGTTCGCGCAGGATCCGGGAGTTCACCCGCTCGGCGACCGCGAGGTAGAGGTCCTCCTTGTCGGTGAAGTGCCGGTACAGGACGGTCTTGCTCGTTCCCGCGACGGCGGCGACCTCGTCCATGCCGACCCCGGCGCCCTTGGCGGTGATGGCCCGCAGCGCGGCGGTCACGAGTTCCTCGCGGCGACGCCGGCGGTGCTCGACCCACCGGGTCCGCCGTCCGTCCTGCGCGAGTCCGTCCTCGATGACATCCACTCCTCGACGGTACCTCCTACGACGGGTATCGGGTACTGCAAGTACCTGATAACTTCGGGGACGTCCACGTCGTACGAGGAGGTTCCGTGACCAGACGCGCCGCCATCGTCGGCGGAAACCGCACACCGTTCGTCCGCGCCGGCCGCCGCTACGCCCAGGCCTCGGCGCAGGACCTGCTCGTCGCCGCCCTCGACGGGCTCGTGGCCCGCTACGGGCTGGCGGGGGAGCGGCTCGGCGAGGTCGTCGCCGGCGCCGTCCTCAAGCACAGCCGCGACCTGAACCTGACCCGCGAGGCCGTGCTGTCCACCGCGCTGGACCCGGCCACACCCACCTACGACGTGCAGCAGGCCTGCGCCACGGGCCTGGAGACGGCCGTGCTGGTGGCCAACAAGATCGCCCTGGGGCAGATCGAGGCCGGCATCGCGGGCGGGACAGACTCCGCCAGCGACGCACCCCTCGCCGTCGACGACGGGCTCCGCCGCGTGCTGCTGGAGGTCTCCCGCGCGAAGTCCCCGACGGCGCGGCTGGCGGCGCTGGCGAGGTTGCGTCCCGGGCAGCTCAAACCCGTGCCGCCGCGCAACGCCGAGGCCAGGACGGGCCTGTCGATGGGCGAGCACGCCGCCCGCACGGCGCTGGAGTGGAAGGTCTCGCGCGAGGAGCAGGACGAACTGGCCCTGGCCAGCCACCGCAACCTCGCCGCCGCCTACGACCGCGGGTTCTTCGACGACCTGCTGACCCCGTACCTGGGCGTGCGCCGCGACGACCTGCTGCGGCCGGACACCTCCCTCGACAAGCTCGCCGCCCTCGAACCCGTCTTCGGTGCGGACCTGGACGGCGCGGCGACCATGACGGCCGGGAACTCCACGCCCCTGACCGACGGGGCCGCGGCCGTCCTGCTGGCCTCCGACGAGTGGGCCGCCACCCGGCGCCTGCCGGTGCTGGCCCACCTGGTCGACGCCGAGACGGCCGCGGTCGACCACGTCCACGGCGAGGGCCTGCTCACCGCACCCGTCGTCGCCGTCCCGCGGTTGCTGCAGCGCAACGGGTTGACGCTCGCCGACCTGGACCTGGTCGAGGTCCACGAGGCCTTCGCCTCGACCGTCCTGGCGACCCTGGCGGCGTGGGAGGCCAACGGCACGGGAACCGTGGAACGGCAACGGCTCAACGTCGCCGGTTCCTCGCTGGCGACGGGGCACCCGTTCGCCGCGACGGGCGCGCGCATCCTGGCCACCACGGCCAAGCTGCTGCACGAACGCGGCGGCGGCCGGGCGCTCATCTCCATCTGCGCCGCAGGGGGCCAGGGCATCGCGGCGCTGGTGGAGGCGTGATGGTGCTGGGTGCCGATCCGTACGGTGCGCTCGTGGGCACCGGGCCGGGCAGGTTCCTCGCCTCCCGCGCCGGGCTGCCGAAACCTCCGCGGTTGCGGCGGTACGAAGCCGGTCAGGACCTGCTGACCGGTCCCGCGCGCGTGCTCGGCCTGAGCGGTGCCTCCTGGACCGCCGAGGTCACCGGCTGGCTGCGCGCCGCGGGCGTCGAGGTCGTCCTGGGGAACGACGGCGACGAACGGCTGGGAGCCGTCGTCGTCGACGCGACCGGGCTGCGCCGGGTCGCCGAGCTCGAGGAGCTGCGCGCCGGGCTGGCCCCGGAGTTCAGGCGGACCACCGGCCGGGTGGTCGTCCTGTCCGCGGTCCCGGCCGAACTGCCGGACGTGGAGGCCCGCGCCGTCCAGCAGGGTCTGGAAGGTTTCGTCCGCAGCCTGGCCAAGGAGGCCCGCGGCGGGACGACCGTGAACCTGCTGCGGGTCGCCGACGGCGCCCGGACGTCGGTGCGGTCGGCGGTGGAGTTCTTCTGCTCGGCCCGCTCGGCGTTCGTCGACGGGCAGCCGCTCGTCGTCGGCGCCGGAGTTCCCGTGCCCCCCCGGGACCGTCGGGTCGCCGTCGTCACCGGTGCGGCGCAAGGCATCGGAGCGGCCACCGTCGAGGTGCTGGCGCGCTCCGGGCACCACGTGGTCTGCGTCGACGTCGCCGCCTCGGGGGACAAGCTCGCCGCCGTCGCCAACCGCGTGCAGGGGTCGACGTTGCACCTGGACGTCACCGCCGAGGACGCGCCCCGGACCCTGGCCACCCACCTGGCCGACCGGTTCGACGGCGCCGACGTCGTCGTGCACAACGCCGGCATCACCCGCGACAGGTCGTTCGTGAACCTCGACGAGGCCGCCTGGGGTTCCGTGCTCGCGGTGAACCTCGCCGCCCCGATCCGGCTGACGACCGGACTCCTGGACCACCCCGGGGCGCTGGCGCCGGGCGCGCGGTTCGTCTGCCTGTCCTCCATGAACGGCCTGGCGGGAGCCAGGGGACAGACGAACTACGCGACCAGCAAGGCCGGACTCGTGGGGCTCGTGCAGGCCCTGGCCGGTCCGCTGGCGCAGCGCGGTCTCGCGATCAACGCCGTCGCCCCCGGGTTCGTCGAGACGCCGATGACCGCGGCCATGCCGCCGGTGCCGCGGGAACTGGGCCGGCGGATCTCCAGCCTGCAGCAGGGCGGTCTGCCGGTCGACGTGGCCGAGACGATCGGCTGGCTGGCCCAGCCGGACGCCGCGGGCATCGACGGTCAGGTGCTGCGGGTGTGCGGCCAGAACCTGCTGGGGGCGTGATGGCGGACCGTGAACTGACCGCTGAGCCCTCGCTGCCGCAGTTGTACGCGCGCTCGGTGCTGACCCGGCCCCGGCGCTCGGTCGACTTCCCCCGCACCCGCGTCGTGCGGCGCGGGGTGCGGTTCGACCTCGCCCGGCTCGCCGCCTTCTGCCGCAGCACCGGGTTCCCCGTGCGCGACACCGTGCCGCTGCCGTTCCCGCACCTGGTGGGTTTCGGCCTGCAGGTCGACCTCATGGTGCGGGACCCCTTCCCGTTCGGGCTGCTCGGGCTCGTGCACCTGGCGCAGGAGTTCGAGCAGACCCGTCCGCTGCGCGCCGAGGAGACCGTCGACGTGAGCGTGCGGGCCGTGGGGATGCTGGCGCACCGCCGCGGCGCCACCGTCGACCTGCAGACCGAGGTCGCCGCCGCCGGGCACGTCGTGTGGACCGGCCGCAGCCGCTACCTCGCCCGCGGCGTGAACTGGCCGGGCCAGCCCCGCGACTTCGAGCGGCTCGAGGCGCCGGAGGGGCAGGGAACGCTGTGGCGGGTGCCCGCCGACGCCGGCCGCCGCTACGCCGAGGTCAGCGGGGACGTGAACCCCATCCACCTGTCCGCCCTGACGGCCCGGCCCCTGGGGTTCCGCCGCGCCCTGGCGCACGGGATGTGGACCGCCTCCCGCGCCCTGGCCGACCTCGGCGGTCCCGCGCTGCAGGCGGGCCGGTACGAGGTGGACTTCGGCGCGCCGCTGCTCGTGCCGGCCACCGTCCGGCACGTCGCCCGTCCCACCCCGGCGGGGTGGGTCAGCGCCGTCCGCAGCCGCGACGGCCGCAAGCTGCACCTGGCCACCCGCCTCACCACCCGCGCCTGACCGAGCCGGACCCGCGAGTGCACGATCACGGGAGGGTGTGATCACGGAGGAGGCATGAGGTTCGTCACGGGCCGGGTGTGCAGGAGCGGCGGAAAGTCGTGATCGCGGGCACGGGGCGTGGGCCGGATCCGGGGCCAGCCTCGAGGACATGAGCGCAGTCGTCGTCAGGGACCTCACACGCACCTACGCCGGTGGCACCCGGGCGGTGCGCGGCATCAGCTTCTCCGTCCGCCGGGGGGAGGTGTTCGGGCTCCTGGGCACCAACGGCGCCGGCAAGACCTCCACCGTCGACGTCGTCACCGGCCTGGCCAGGCCTACCACGGGCAGCGTCAGCGTCCTGGGCCACGACCCCGTCCGCGACCGCCGCGCGGTCCGCCCGCGCACCGGCGTCGTGCTGCAGTCGGGCAACCTGCCCGGTGAGCTGACCGTCGCCGAGACGCTGCAGATGTGGAGCGGCACGCTGACCCGCAGCCGCCCCACTGCCGAGGCCGTCGAGGCCGTGGGCCTGCAGCACAAGCTCGACGCCGCGGTGAAGTCGCTGTCCGGCGGGGAACGCCGCCGGCTCGACCTGGCCGTCGCGCTGCTCGGCCGGCCCGAACTGCTCGTCCTGGACGAACCCACCACGGGGCTGGACGCGCAGTCGCGCCGCTCGGTGTGGGAACTCGTGCGCGAACTCGTCGCCGGGGGAACGGCCGTCCTGCTGACGACGCACCACCTGGAGGAGGCCGAGGAACTGTCCGACCGCCTGGCGATCATGCACCGCGGCCTGGTCGCGGCCGAGGGCACCATCGCCGACGTCGTCGCCGGTCACCGCTCCGAGATCCGCTGGCGGGCCGAGGCCGGCCACCCCGACCCGGCCGACCTGGACGCCGGGGACACCGTCAGCGTGTCCGGCCGCCACGTCGTCGTCCGGACGAACCACCTGCAGCGCAGCCTGTCCCGCGTCCTGGCCTGGGCCGACAGCCGCACCCTGGTCCTGCCCGAGCTGAAGGCCACTCCGGCCTCGCTGGAGACCGCGTTCCTCGAACTCGCCGCCACCACCACCGAACGTCCCGAGAACACCGTCGGAGAGGCCGCCTGATGAGCACCCTCGAGAAGACCGTCCAGAACAGCCCCGCGGTCGAGACGACCAGCAGGGTCCCCGGCACCCTGCGCCGCACCTGGTCCCTGACCCGCGCCGAACTGCTCCTGCTGCGGCGCAACAAGACCCTCATGTCCATCGCGCTCGTCATGCCGATCAGCGTCATCGGCCTGTTCAGCCTCCTCGAGGGAGGCGTCGGCGACGGCGGGGACGCCACCGCGCTGGCCATCGCCAGCACGGTCGGGATGCTGCTGCTGTTCGTCGTGTACTACAACGTCCTGTCCACCGCGGTCGCCCGCCGCGAAGAAGGTGTGCTGCAACGCCTGCGCACCGGGGAGGCGGCCGACGCGGAGATCCTGGTGGCGCTCGCGGCACCCGCCGTGGCCATCACCCTCGTCCAGACGGTCGTCCTGGCGGCCGCCGGTGCCGCCGTCCTCGGCCTGCCCGTCCCGGAGAACCCGCTGCTGTGCCTGGCCGGTGTCCTCGCCGGCAGCGCCGTGTTCACCGGGCTGGCGCTGATCACCGCGATGTTCTCCCGCACGCTGGAGTCGGTGCAGGTGACGAGCCTGCCGGTGCTCGGCATCGCCGTCCTCGGCGCCGGGATGGCCCTGCCGCTGGAGGTGCTGCCCGAGCGTCTGGGCGACATCGCGCAGTTCACCCCCCTGTCCCCGGTGCTCGACCTCGTGGGCGCCGGCTGGACCGGCAGCCCGTCCGGCGCGGAGGTCTGGCAGGCCGCCGGGGTGGTGCTGGCCTGGATCGTGCTGAGCGTCGTGGTGGTGCAGCGGCGGTTCCGCTGGTCGCCGCGGGTGTGACCTCTGGCAGAGTCGGGCCCGTGGACCTGCTGGGCAGCTGGCGCGCCGCGGACGACCCGCGGCGCGTCGAGCTGTACACGCGCTGGTCGCTGCTGCCCTCGGTGGTCATCGCGCCGCTGGTCGTCCTCGGTCTCACGGTCGAGCACGACCGGGTCGGTGCCCTCGTCGCCACCGCCGGTTCGCTCGTGCAGGCCGCCGTCGTCGCGAAGGTGCTGGGACGGGTCGTGGACCGCAGGTCCTGGGGCCGGTCGCTGCTCGCGCTGTGGGTCCTCGGGTCGCTGCTCGCACTGGTCGCGGGTGCCGTCGCGTTGCGGGACACCGGCGGTGGGCAGGTGACCGCGGCAGCGGCCGTCGCGATCCTGGGCCTGGCGCCGCTGGGGCGCTTCCCCTTCCGCCGCTACGCCGTGCCCGTCGCAGCGTCGGCGGCCCTCGTGACGGCGCCGTTCGCCGCCGACGGCGCCCTCGTCGCGATCCTCACCTCCTACGCCGTGCTGGCCGCCGCGATCGTGCAGATGTCGATGTGGTTGCTCGACGTCGTGCGCGAACTCGCCGACGCCGAACGCGACCGGGTGAGACTGGCACTGGCCGAGGAACGGCTGCGCTTCGCCCGCGACCTGCACGACGTCGTCGGCCGCGACCTGTCGGCCATCGCCGTGACCAGCGACCTCGTCGCCGAACTGGCCCGACGTGGCCGGCCCGAGGCCGTCGAGCGGGCCGAGGAGGTCCGCACCATCGCGCAGAACTCCCTGCAGCAGATCCGCGACGTCGTGCGCGGGTACCGGGCCGTGGACCTGACGACCGAGCTCGACGGATCGGTCGCGCTGCTGAAGTCCGCCGGGGTCGAGTGCACGGTCGAGCACGACGAGCACGACCTGCCCGACGAACTGCGCTCCGCCGCGGCGTGGGTGATCCGCGAGGGCGTCACGAACGTCGTGCGGCACAGCGCCGCGACGTGGTGCCGGATCACCGTCGCCGGTGGTCCCGCGGAACTCGCCGTCCGGATCGAGAACGACGGCGTCACCCCGGCCCAGCACCGGCCCGGTTCCGGGTTGGCGGGCCTGGCCGAGCGGCTGCAAGCGTTCGGTGGAACCCTCGACACCCGACGCGGCGACGGAACGTTCACCCTCGAGGCCCGACTGGAGATGACCGCGTGATCCGCGTACTGCTCGCCGACGACGAGAACCTCGTGCGCAGCGCCGTCGCCGGCCTGCTGGACCTGCAGGACGACCTGGAGGTCGTCGGCCAGGCCGCGAGCTGTTCCGAGGCGCTCGCCGTGGCGCGCAAGGAGAAACCCGCCGTCGCGGTCCTGGACCTGCAGATGCCGGCGGGGGACACCCGCCCGGACACCCCCGCGGACGGCATCGCGCTGGCCGAACGGCTGCACACCGAGATCCCCGGGCTCTGCACCCTGCTGCTGACCAGCCACGGCCGCCCCGGCCACCTCAAGCGCGCCCTGGAGGCGGGGGTGCGCGGTTTCCTGCCCAAGACGTCGTCGGGTTCGGTGCTGGCCGAGGCGATCCGCACGGTCTCGGCGGGCGGGCGCTACGTCGACCCGTCGCTGGCGGCCGACGCCATCGCGGCCGGAGCGAGCCCGCTGACGGCGCGCGAGGCCGACGTCCTGGAGCTGGCCGCGGACGGCGCCGGGGTGGAGGAGATCGCCGTGAAGGTGTCGCTGTCGCCGGGAACGGTGCGCAACCACCTGTCGTCGGCGTCGGGGAAGCTGGGTGCGGCGAACCGGCACGAGGCCGTCGCCAAGGCGCGGAAGGCGGGATGGATCTGATGGGCAACCCGGTGCTGCTGCTCGGCGGCCGCAGCGAGATCGGTCTCGAGGTCGCCGAACGCCTCGTGCGGGCCGGGGCGCGCACCGTCGTGCTCGCCGCCCGCCGCGCCGGCGAGCTCACGACGGAGACCGCCCGTCTGGAGAGCGTCGGGGCGAGCGTGGAGACGGTGGAGTTCGACGCCGACGACCTCGCCTCCCACGGCCCGCTGCTCGCCCGGGTCGTCGAACGGCACGGCGCCCTCGACGCCGTCGTGGCGTTCGGGATCCTCGGCGACCAGGCCCGGGCCGAGCACGACGTCGAGCACGCCCTCGCGGTCGTGCACACCGACTTCGTGGCCCAGGTCAGCGTGCTGTCGCACCTGGCGAACCTGCTGCGGCCGTTGCGCTCGGGGCGGATCGTCGTGTTCTCCTCGATCGCGGGGGCGCGGGTGCGGCGGGCGAACTACGTCTACGGCTCGGCCAAGGCCGGCCTGGACGGTTTCGCCTCCGGCCTGGCCGACGCCCTGCACGGCAGCGGGGTGCGGCTGCTGCTGGCCCGGCCCGGTTTCGTCGTCGGCCGGATGACGCGCGGGATGTCCCCGGCCCCGTTGTCCAGCACCCCCGCGCAGGTCGCCGACGCCGTCGTGGCGGGCCTGGCCGCCGGGCGTGAGGTCGTCTGGGTCCCCGGGACGCTGCGAGCGCTGGCGGCGGCCATGACCGTCACGCCGCGCGCGCTCTGGCGCCGCGCCCCGCGCTGAGCCGCTCGCCGCGCGGACCGGCCGTGGCGTGCCTAGCGTGACGGCCATGGATCTCGAACTCACGGGACGCACGGCGCTCGTCACCGGTGGCGACTCCGGGATCGGCTGGCACACCGCGAAGCTCCTGGTGGCCGAGGGCGCGACGGTCGCGATCACCGACGTCGACCAGGAGATCCTCGACGAGGCCGCCGCCGAACTGCCGGGCGACGTGCTCGCCGTCGCGGCTGACCTCACGGACCCCGCCGACGTCGAGCGCCTGCACCGCGAGGTGACGCACGCGCTCGGCGACCCGGACGTCCTCGTGCACGCCGCCGGCATCACAGGAGCGCAGGGGCTGTTCCACGAGATCGACGAGGACGGCTGGCGCTCGACGCTGGAGACCGACTTCTTCGCCGCCGTCCGCGTGGTCCGCGCCTTCCTGGACGGCATGCGCCGCGGGGGCTGGGGCCGGATCGTGCTGCTGGCCTCCGAGGACGCCGTGCAGCCCTACGAGGACGAACTGCCGTACTGCGCCGCCAAGGCGGCGGTGCTCAGCCTGGTCAAGGGCCTGTCGAAGACGTACGGCGGTGAGGGCGTCCTGGTCAACGCCGTCTCGCCGGCCTTCATCGCCACCCCGATGACCGACGCCATGATGGCGAAGCGGTCACAGGAGAAGGGCGTCGACGTCGACGAGGCGATCAGGACGTTCCTCGACGAGGAACGGCCGTTCATGGAGCTCAAGCGCCGGGGACGGCCCGAGGAGGTCGCGGCCGTCATCGCGTTCCTCGCCTCCGAGCGGGCGAGTTTCGTCAACGGCAGCAACTACCGCGTCGACTCGGGGTCCGTCGCGACGATCTGAGTCGAGCCCAGGCGGTCCCGGAGCAGCTGCACCGTCCGCTCCCAGATGCCCGTGCGGGGGTCGATGACCGAGAAGTGGTTCCCCTCGTCCTCCACGAAGGTGACCTCGTCGCCGCCTGCTGCGGCGGCGCTGACGAAAGCCCGGGACAGTTCCAGCAGGTCGAGGTTGTCGCCACGGCCCACCACGACGGCCAGCGGAAGGCCGATCGGGATCCGCTGCAGCGGTGAGGACTCGGCGTAGACCGCGGGGATGTCGTCGGCTCGCCCACCGAGGGCCGTCGAGACCGCGCCCTCGCCCAGCCAGCGGCGGTCGGCCGTGACCAGGTCGAGGACCCCGGCCTGGGAGACCGTGAGTGCAGGGCGAACGCGCCGCGACGGGTCGGCCGCCACGTCAGCGGCCAGGCGCACGACCAGCTGGCCGCCCGCCGAGTGCCCCAGGGTGACGACCCGGTTCAGGTCCAGCCGCTCGTCGAGGTCCGCGAGGACCTCCAGCGACGCCGCGACGTCGGCTGCGGTGCCGTTCCAGCCGGCCTCGGCCGGCCGGCGGTACTCCACGTTCCAGGTGGCGAAGCCCCGGGTGAGCAGGTCGACCGCCATGGGTTCGGACAGGTCGTTCTCCCAGCGGGAGCGCCAGTACCCGCCGTGGACCAGGACGGCGACGGGGAACGGCCCGGGACCGTCGGGGACGCGCAGTTCACCGCGCTGGTCCGGGTCGTCGCCGTAGACCACCGTCCGGGCGGGGGAGACGAGCGTGCAGTGCCAGGCGTCGACGGCGAACCGGAGTCCGTCGACGCCGCGGCCCCGGACGTGCCGCCGGACGACCTCGGAACGGTCGGGGCCGGTCCCACCGACGTCGCGCTCGTCGAGGTCGACGCGGACGACCGCGGCCCCGTGCAACGGCAGACCCGCCCGGACCTGGGCGTCGAGATCCGCGGGGTCCGCGGGCAGCAGCAGCAGGAACTCACCACCGGTCACCGCGTCCGCGACGGCCGCGGAGAACTCCTGCTCCGTGCTCGTCACGACGAACTCACCGACGGCGCCGCGCGCCGTCAGGGCGCGGGTGAACACCTCTTCGGCCGTCCTCGCGTCCCTCAGGACACCGGGACCGACGACGGCCACGAGCCGGGCGGCGGTCACGACGCGACCGCCACGCGGTCGGGCACCCGGGTGCGGTCGAGCAGGGGGAGGACGCGTGAACCGATGAGGTGGACCCCTTCGTCGGTCCGCAGACCCTGTGGCGTTCCGAACTCGATGCGGTCCACGCCGGCGTCGATGAGCCGCTGAGCGAGCGCGGCCACCTGCTCGGGGGTTCCGGAGAACGCGAACCGGTCGAGGAGGTCGTCGGGGACCAGTCGCCCGGCGGCGTCGTGGTCGTCGTCGGCGACGTGCCGGCGGATCCCTTCGATGAGGTCGGCGGGGATCTCGACGGTGGCGTCGAGGCCACCGACGACGGCCAGGTACATGGCCACCTCGGCGCGGGCCTTGGCGCGGGCGGCCTCGCCATCCTCGGCCACGACGGTCACGGCCCCCAGGCAGACGCGGGTGCTGCCCACCGGGCGGCCCGCCCGTTCCTCACCGACGGCGAGACGTTCGCGGACGACGGCCACGGCGTCGGGGTTGGCCGAACCGCCGAGCTTGACCTCGTCGGCGATCTCGCCGGCCATCGCCAGGCCGCGAGGACCCCAGCTGCCGACGAGCACGGGAACCGCCGGCCGGGCCCGGTCGAACCGGAAACCCGTGCCGGGGGCCAGTCGGAACTCCCGGCCCTCGAAACCGGCGGTGTCACCGGCCAGCAGGGCCTGCACGTACTGCACCGTCTCCCGCATGCGCGACACGGCCCGCGGCTGGTCGATCCCGACGTCCCCGAGCCACGTCCCGCGGGCCAGCCCCAGGTAGGCGCGCCCGGCCGAGGCGAGGTCGAGGGCCGCGACCTGCCCGGCGATCTCGAACGGGTGCATGGAGAACGGGTTCCAGCAGGCGGCGCCCAGCCGGACCCGTCCGGTGACCGCGGCCATCTCCAGCAGGGCGAAGATCGGCGGTTGGTACATGAGGTCGGAGAACACGCTCAGGACGTCGATCTCGTAGTCCTCGGCGGCCTGCGCGAGGCGGGCGTACTCGCCGGCAGCCTTGTCGGACTGGATGCCCAGCCCGATCTCGACACGGGTGCTCACGTGAGGTCCTCCGAGCGCAGGGTGCGGGAACCGAGGCGGTCGATGCGCATGACCAACCGTTCCTCGGGGTCGGGACAGGCGACGTGGGAGTCCTTGCTCATCCAGTCGCCGGCGGGCAGGTCACGTTGCTTGGCGGCGATCATCGGCAGGACGGCCGCGAACGCGTACATGCAGAAGTGCTTGCCCTCGGGCAGGCGCATCTCGTTGGAGCGCACGACGTCGATGTAGTCGCCGACCTCCAGGCCACAGACCGGGCGGCCCTCGATCCGGTCGACGCAGATCCGCAGGTCGTGCAGGCGCATGTCGCCGCCCTCGACGTGTTCCAGGTCGGTCTCGTCACTGCTCATGAACTGGCTCCGGTGGGGGTGCGGTCGTGGGCGAGCCAGCACGCGGCCTGCCGGCCGGTGCCCGCCGCGGGGGGACGGGTGGTGATCCGCAGCAGCGGTTCGGTGGTGCACGCCTCGAACGCCCGCGGGCAACGCGGCCGGAACCGGCACCCCTCCGGTGCGTTGCCCGGGTCGGGCACCTCACCGGTCAGCGGTTCGGGCAACCCCGCGCCGACCTCGACGCGAGGGACGGCCGCGGTCAGCGCTGAGGTGTAGGGATGCGCCGGGGCGCTCCACAACTCGTCGGTCGGGGCGAGTTCGGCGACCTTGCCCAGGTACATGACGGCCGTGCGGTGGGCGATGTGCCGGACCAGGGCCAGGTCGTGGGAGATGAACAGCATTCCCACGCCGAGTTCGCGCACCAGTCCGGTCAGGGTCTGCACGACCTGCACCTGGCTCGACGCGTCGAGCGCCGTGACGGGTTCGTCGGCGATCAGGTACGCGGGTTGCGGAACCAGGGCTCGCGCGATGGCGATGCGCTGCAACTGCCCGCCGGAGAACTGGTGGGGGAACCGGTCGGCCACGTCCGGGGACAGCCCGACCCGTTCCAGTTGTTCGACGACGCGGTCCGTGCGCGAACGCGCGGGAACGTCGGCGGGCACACCGTCGGCGAGCTGGCTGCCGATGCGCCGCCGCGGGTTCAGCGAGGAGTAGGGGTTCTGGAACACCATCTGCAGCCGCAGTTCGGTGCGCGGTCGCCGGCGCCAGGACAGCGGGGCGATCTCCTCGCCGTCCAGGAGCACGTTCCCGCGCCGCGGGGCGATCAACCCCGAGGCGACCCGGGCCAGCGACGACTTGCCGCAGCCGGACTCGCCGACCAGCCCGACGACCTCGCCGGGCTCGACTTCCAGGGAGACCCCGGCCACGGCCTGCACGGTGCGGCCGGCGCGGCCGCGGTACTCCACCTCGACGTCGTTGAGCTGCAGGCTCACCGGGTGACCTCCACGGTCTGCGGTGTGGCCGGGGCGTGCACGAGGCACGCGGCCCGGTGGCGGGGGTCGGCGGACCGGTCGCGCGCGGGGACGGGCGCCAGCGGCGGGGCCGCCGAGGTGCAGGCGTCCACGCGGTCGGCGCAGCGCGGCGCGAACGGGCACCCGGCGGGCGCCGAGGCGGCGTTGACGGGGATCCCGGGGATGGGGACGAGGTCCACGGTGCGGCCGTCCTCGCTCACCTCGGGACGCGCCGACAGCAACGCCGTCGTGTACGGGTGGCGGGAGTCGCGCAGCAGGTCCGCGGTGGGTCCCGTCTCGGCGATCCGGCCGGCGTAGAACACGTAGGTGCGCCGGGCCAGGGCGGCCAGCACCCCGAGGTCGTGGGTGATGAACAGGACGGTCAGGCCCCGTTCGCGGGCCAGCCGGTCGAACAGGTGCAGGATGCCGGCCTGCACCGTCACGTCGAGCGCCGTCGTGGGTTCGTCGGCGACGAGGACCCGGGGTTCGGCGGCCAGCGCGGCGGCGATCGCGATGCGCTGGCGCATGCCACCGGAGAACTGGTGCGGGAAGGCGCGCAGCGCCGCGTCCGGGTCGGGCAGGCGCACCTCCTCGAGGAGTTCGGCGGCGCGGGCGGACGCGGCCTTCTTCGACAGGCCGAGGTGGCGGCGCATGTGCTCGGTCAGCTGCGTCCCCACGGTGAGCATGGGGTGCAGCGAGGCCGTGGGGTCCTGGAACACCATGGCGATCTCACCGCCGCGCACGGCCCGGCGCTGCCGCGCCGGTAGGGCCAGCAGGTCCCGGCCGTCGAACTCGGCCCGGCCGCTGACCCGTGCGCCGTCGGGCAGCAGACCGAGCAGCGCCCGGCCGGTCATCGACTTGCCCGAGCCGCTCTCGCCGGCGATCCCGACGATCTCGCCGGCCCCGGCGGACAGCGTGACGTCGGTGAGGACGTCGACCGGGCCGGCGGGTCCGGGCAGGTCCACGGCGAGGTGCTCGAGCTGGAGGAGGGGTTCAGACACGGTGTCTCACCGTCCCGTCGTCGAGTGCGGGTCGAGCTTGTCGCGCAGTGCGTCGCCCAGGACGTTGCAGGCCAGCACCGCGGTGAGGATCGCCAGTCCGGGGAACAGCGAGACCCACCAGCGGGTGATGTCGTTGGTGCCCGAGGCGATCATCGCGCCCCACTCCGGCGACGGTGGCCGCGGGCCCAGACCCAGGAACGACAGCGCGGCCAGCAGCAGGATGGCGTTGCCGAACTCCAGCGTGGCCAGCACGATCGCCGGCCCGAAGCTGTTCGGCACCACGTCGCGGCGCAGCGCGGTGACCGGCCCGACCCCCAGCATCCGCGAAACGTTGAGGTAGTCCTCGGACCGGATCGTCAGCACCGCGCCACGGATGACCCGCGCGTACACCGGCCAGGAGACGATGACCAGGGCCAGAACGGCGTTGGCGGTGCTCGGCCCGAAAGCCGCGGCCACCGCCATCGCCAGGATGATCTGCGGGAACGCGAACACCAGGTCGGTGATGCGCATGACGACGGCGTCGACGGCTTTGCCCACGTACCCGGCGACCAGGCCCAGCAGCCCGCCGAGCGCCAGCGCGCAGGTGACGATGGCCAGGGCCAGTGGGATCGACAACCGGGCACCGTGCAGGACGCGGGACAGCACGTCGCGGCCGAGTTCGTCGGTGCCGAACGGGTGCGCCGCACTGGGCGGGGAGTAGAGGTTCGCCGTCTGTTCCAGCGGGTCGTGCGGGGAGATCACCGGTGCGGCGACCGCGACGACGATCCAGGCTGCCGCGACGACCATCGCGGCGACCACGACGGGCTGGCGGCGCAGCCCGCCGGTGCGGCGGGTGGCCCGGCGCAGGGTTCGGGGGGTGCGTGTCTTCGTGAGGGTGGTGGACGTCACGACAACCGGACTCTCGGGTCGGCCAGGCCGTAGAGCAGGTCCACGACGAGGTTCACGGTCAGGTAGACGGCGGCGATGAACATCGTCGCGCCGAGGATGGCGGGCCGGTCCAGGGCGGTCGCGCTCTGGTAGGCGTACTGCCCCAACCCCGGCCAGCCGAACACGCTCTCGACCAGGACGGTGCCCGAGAGCAGCGACGCGAACGCCAGTCCTGTCATGGTGATGATGGGTACGAGCGCGGCGCGCAGCAGGTGCTTCACCAGGACCGTCCACTGCGGCAGGCCCTTGGCGTGCGCGGCCGTGATGTAGTCGCGGCGCAGCACCTCCAGCAGCGCCGAGCGGACGAACCGGGTCAGCGTCGCGATGGTGACCAGGGACAGCACGAGCACCGGCAGGACGGCGTGCTGGGCGGCGTCCCACGCCTTCAGCGGGTTCCCTTCCAGCAGTGCGTCGATCGTGAACACGCCGGTGACGTGCGCCGGTGCGGCGAACTGCGGACTGAGCCGGCCTCCGTTGGGGGAGACCCCGAGGACGTAGAAGAACACGTACAAGGCCAGCAGCGACAACCAGAACGGCGGTGTGGACAGCCCCAGCAGCGACACCACGCGCACGCCCTGGTCGGGCGCCTTGCCGTGCTTCACGGCCGACAGCAGACCCAGCAGGACCGCCACGACGACGGACACGACGATCGCCGGCAGGGCGATCTCGAGCGTGGCCGGGACGTAGTCGAGCAGGTCCGCCAGCACGGGCCGACCGCTGCGCTGGGAGGTTCCCAGGTCGCCCTGGACGAGGTTGCCCAGGTACGTCAGGTACTGCACCGGCAGCGGCTGGTCGTAACCCCACTTGCGCTCGAAGGCCGCGACGGCCTCGGGGTTGCCCAGCGCCGCGTCCGACAGGTTCGCCGCGACCGGGTCGCCGGGGACGGCCTGCACGAGCAGGAACCCCACGACCGTGGTTCCCCACAACAGGCCGATCGTGGTCGCGAGCCGACGGGTGAGGAACCGCAGCAACGGGTGCCCGCCCGCGCGCGGCCGGCGCACGGCCGGTCCCGCCTGGGTCGTGGTGGGTGCCGTCACGCCGGCGCCACCCGTTCGAGGTCGAGCAGCCAGCCCGCGGCGGTGTACTCAGCGTCGGCCACGGCCGGGGTCGAGACGACAGTTCCGGAGTTCTGCGCCAGCGGCAGGAACGGGGAGACCTCGAGCATGACCCGCTGCCAGTTCTGCAGGGCCTCCTCGCGGGCGGTCTCGTCCGTCGCGGCGTTGACCGCACCGATCGCGGCGAGGGCCTCGTCGGCACCGACGCGGGTGGCGTCCCAGCGGACGCGTTTGCCGTTGGTGCCGTCGGGGCTGAGCTGGTTCACCAGCGACTCCGGCCGCGGGTAGGACAGCGCCTGCGGGGTGAAACCCATCACGACGTTCCCGCTGCGCTGCTCCTCCAGGAACGCGGGCATGGCCAGCGGCGTCAGTTCCAGCACGATCCCGGCCTGAGCGGCGTCGTTCTGCACCTTCGTCGTGATGGTCGCCAGGTCGACGCCGCGGTAGGTGATGGCGGGGTAGATGAACCGGACGGGGGTGTCGCCGACCCCGGAGTCCGCCAGCGCGGCGCGCGCCGCGGCGAGGTCCTGCGAGGGAGCCTCGTCGACCGGCAGGGCGCCGGGGTAGGTCTGGGCGATGTACCCGGCGATCTTCTGCCCACCCTCGCCGAACAGGGCTGCGACGCCGTCGTAGTCGATCGCCGCGGCCAGAGCCGCGCGCCACTGCGGGTTCGAGGTGGCGGGGGAGACGGCTGGATCGGTGCTCAGGTAGAGCATGTAGTACGTGTCCGGCGTGGAGGAGATCGTCAGGGTGTCCGGCAGGCCGTCGAGCAGCGAACCGGTGAGGTCCATGGACACCTCGGCCGTGGTGCTGCGCGAGATGGACAGCTTCTGGTTCTGGGTGTCGGTGTTGCGGACGACGATCCGCTCGAAGCCGTTCGCCTCGCCCCAGTAGTTCTCGTTGGGGACCAGGACGATCTCGTTGCCGGGGTCGTTGCTCTCCAGCACGTACGGTCCGCTGCCCATCGACGCGGTGTCGAACGCGGTCTGGGCGGTGTCGACGGCGTCGGCGTCGGTGGCGTCCGACGCGCCGGCCGCCCGGGCAGCGGCGGAGTTCACCACCGAGGACGCCGGCATCGCCATGAGGGTGGAGACGTTGGTGGCCGGCGCCTGCGAGGTCACCACGAACGTCTGTGCGTCCGGGGCGCTGAACGTCAGCCCGGTGAAGAACCCCGCGCCGGAGCCCTTGAGGTTGACCAGGCGGTTGAGCGAGAAGAGGACGTCGGCGCTGGTGACGGGGGTACCGTCGGAGAACGTGACGCCTTCGCGGAGGGTGAACGTGTGGACCAGGCCGTCGTCGCTGGTGGCGTAGTCCTGGGCCAGGTGCGGAACGGGCGCGGACACGTCGTCGCCCTCGAACGTCATGAGGGCGTCGTACAGGCCGTGCAGCGCGAAGTACCCCGTCTGCTCGTAGGCGCGGCCGGGGTCGAGGGTGGAGTAGACGAACGTGGTGTTCACCAGCAGCGTGGCGGGGGCGTCGCCGCCGGCGTCGCCGGAACTCTGACCGGCCGAACCGGCCGTGCAGGCCGCGGTGAACGAGACGCCGGCGGCCGCGCCGAGGGCCAGCGCCGAACGTCGGGTCAGGCCGTTGCGCTGGAGCGGGGACTGCGGGGAGTGCGAGGACATCGGTCCACCTCAAGGTCCGTGGGAAGGTCACACCGGACGCCGTCTCGCGTCCACGGGAACCGACCCTAGAACAGAATTGTTAAGGCTGTGTGTACTGACGAGTAGTCTGGCTTGACGAATTCGCGGAACCCCCGCGCCGACGAAGGAGCGACCGTGCTCAACGAACGTGTGCGCCTGCTGCGCAAGGAACGCGGCCTGTCCCTGCGTCAGCTCGCCGAGGCCACCGGGTTGTCCGCCGCCCTGCTGAGCCAGGTCGAACGCGGCACGACCGATCCGAGCCTGTCGACCGTGCGCAAACTCGCCGTCGTGCTCGGGGCCGACCTTCCGACGTTGTTCGCCGAGGACGCGCCCTCGGGAGCGCACGTGAGCCGACCGGGTCAGCGGCCGCTGCTGTCGGCGGGCCACGGTTCGATGGCCTACGAGCGGCTCACTCCCGGACGCACCGACCTCGAGGTGCTCAAGGGGCGGCTGGAACCCGGTCAGGCCACGTCCGAGGAACCCTGGGGTCACCCCTCGACCGAGTGCTCGGTCGTGCTGCTGGGAACCGTGGTGGCCGAGGTCGGCGGGGTGCGCCACGAACTGCGGGTGGGCGAGAGCATCACCTTCGACTCCCGTCTCCCGCACCGCTACCTCAACGCCTCGGGCGAACCCGCCGAGTACCTGATGTCCTGCACACCGCCGAACCCCTGAGGTCAGCGTGCCTCGGCGTGCCGGCGGACGATGACCCAGTCGGACCCGTTCCAGCGGAACACCTCGGTGACGCGGGCCACGCGCCGCGGGGTGCTCGGCTCGACGGGTTCGCCGACGAGCAGGTACCGCGCGACGGCCGTCTCGCCCCACACGGCCACCTCGGAGACGTCGGCGGCCAGGCTGCGCATGGCCGGGGGCTCGCCGCGTTCGGCGCGGTAGCGGGCCAGTTCGTCCAGGCCCCGGATCATCTCGGGCAGGTGCGACTCCCACGCGGTGACCTCGGGGTCGAGGTGGGTGTTGAAGCGTTCCCAGTCGCGGTCCATCCAGGCCGTGTACATGTCGGCCAGGGCGGCCTCGACGAGCTTGCGGGAGGTTTCCGCGTCGGGGACGTCGGTGGTCGTCACGCCAGGCTCCTGTTCCGGTCGTCGCGGACGATGTCCCCGCCCTTGGCGACCCAGTCGATGGTGCGGTAGGTGGTGGTGTCCCGGGTCGGGTCCCCGGCGGTGGCGACGAGGTCGGCGTACTTGCCGGCCTCGACGGTGCCCAGGTCCTGCTCCGCCCCGAGCCAGCGGGCGGGAACGAGGGTGGCCGCGGCCTGCGCCGCACGGGCGCCGAGCCCCTCGTCGGCCATGTGCTCCAGTTCGCGCACCGCGGCGGAGGTGCCGTCGAAGATCCAGAACGGCGGCATGTCCGATCCGAGCATCACGGTCACTCCCGCGTCCAGGGCGTACCGGTAGCTCTCCAGGTGGCGTGCGCCGGCGCCGAGGGAGCGTTGCTGCATCCACTCGGGTACCCCGAGCTCGTCGAAGAACTCCTTGCAGCGGGTGACGACGAGGGTGGGCACGTACCAGGTGCCTGCCGCCGCCATGGCCTTCGTGACCTCGGCGGTCAGTTCGTAGCCGTGCTCGACGCAGTCGAGTCCGAGCTCGACGGCCTCGCCGACGACCTCGGACGGGCCGGCGTGCGCGGTGACCTTGCGGCCCCACTCGTGCGCCGTGGAGATGGCCGCCGCGAGTTCCTCGCGCGTCACCTGACGGGTCGTGATGGTCTCGTGCCGGCCGGAGATGCCGCCGGAGATCATCACCTTGATGAGGTCGGCACCGGCCTTCACCTGGGTCCGCACCCCGCGCCGGAAACCCGTCGCCCCGTCGCACTCCAGGGCGCCGGAGGTGGCGTGCCCGTGGCCGCCGGTGGAGGAGATGGGGCGGCCGGCGGTGAAGATCCGCGGCCCGGGAACCCGGTCGGCGGTGATGGCGGCCTTGAGGGCGAAGTCGTTGCCCTCCTTCTCCCCGACGCAGCGGATGGTGGTGACGCCGGCCTGCAGCGTCTTCGCCGCGCCGTCGGCCATGTGCAGGACGAGTTCGACGGGGTTCATGGCGCGCACGGCGTCGCCGAGCCGGCCGGGCAGCGACAGCCCGAGGTGGGTGTGCATGTTCACCAGACCGGGGGACAGGTGCCGTCCGCCGAGGTCGACCTCCGGGGTGCCCTCGGGAACGGCGGGCCGCACGTCGGACTCGGTGCCCACGAGAGCGATCCGCTCACCCTCGACGAGGACGGCGGCGCCGTGCAGCGGGGTGTCGCGGACGGCGTCGACGACCGAGCAGTTGCGCAGCAGCAGCCGTTCGGAGCGGCGGTGCGGCGAATCGGGCATGTCAGGCCTCCCAGGCGGTTCGGCCGTCGACGAGGACGGCGGCGGGTTCGAGGGTGTCCCAGCTCGTCGTCCCGGAGCGGGTGAACGGGTCGTCGGGCCACACGACGAGGTCGGCGGGGGCGCCGGGGACGAGGGTTCCCAGTCCGGGGACCCCCAGGTGCTCCCCGGCGTCGCGGGTGTACATCTCCACGGCGCGGCGCAGGTCCAGCGCCTCCGCGGCGCCGAGGTCGGAGTCGTCCCACGCCCGGCGTTCGGCGGCGATGCGGGCCCCGACGAGCGGGGAGAACGGATGGGTGTCGGACCCGGCGGCGAACCGCAGTCCCAACCGGGCCATGGTGTGCAACGGCATGGCCCGCCCGGCCAGCGGCCCCCACGCCTCGCGCATCTCGCCGGAGTAGACGAAGGCCAACGGGGGGTTGACCGAGACTCCGACGCCCAGGCGCAGGCAGTCGTCGACGTCCCGGGTGCCCATGAGGAACGCGTGCGCGATCTTCACCTGACCGGGGGCGAGCGGCCGGCCCGAGCTGGCCACGTCGTCGACCACGTCGAGGACGGTGGCGATGGCGCCGCCGCCCATGGCGTGCACCGTCAGTGGCCAGCCGCGGTCGGCGCACGTCGTGACGAGGGTGGCGAGTTCCTCGCGGGAGCAGTGCGGGTGGGCGCCCGGGATGTCTTCCCCGCCGCGCATCCAGGCCGTGGTGAACTCGCCGTCGAGCAGGAGCTTCACGCCCCAGGCCGCGAGCCGGTCGTCACCGCTCACCGGGCTGGTCCCGGCGAGGATCCGTTCGAGTTCGGCGTCGAAGGGCTTGCGCCAGTCGATGCGGTTCATCAGCCGCACGCGCTGGTGCAGGGTGCCGCGCCGGCGGGCCTCGCGGTACAACTCCCAGGCCGACTCGAAACCCCCGGCCAGACCGGGGTCGGCGACCGAGGTGATGCCGTGCCGCAGCAGTTCGGTGGAGGCCCGCGCCAGGATCCGCTGCCGGTGCTCGGGATCGGCCATGCTCAGCGTGTAGATGCTGTCGTTGACGACCCGCACGGGCGGACCGGACAACTGGCCGGTCCCGGCGTCCCAGCCCTGCTCGAACCCGGCGAGCCGGTCGGCCAGCACAGCGGCACCGGCCGAGTTCAGCACCCCGCGGTCGGGACGGCGGTACAGGTAGGTGGGGACGGACTGCGTCACGGCGTCGAGTTCGGTGCGCGTCGGCAACCGGCCCTCGGCCAGGTTCGCCTCGTTCCACGCCGCGTTGTCGGCGAAGCACCGGATCCACGGCGGGTCTTGCAGGTGTTGCGTCGCGGCGGCCCGCGTGCCGACGACCTCCAGCAGTTCGGCCAGCGTCCGGGCGTCCTCGAGCCGGAGCATGGTGAGCTCGTGCGACACCTTCTCCAGGTGCATGTGGGTGTCGACGAAACCCGGCCAGACCGTCGCGCCGTCGAGGTGCCGTTCCTCGGCGTCGGGGCCCGCGGCCGCTCGGACCTCGGCGTCGGCGCCGACGGCCAGGACGCGACCGTCCCGGACGGCGAGCGTCGTCGCCGTGGTGCCCGCCACGTCGAAGGTCTCGACGTGGCCGCCGGTGAGGAGCGTCGTGCTCATGCTGCCAGGCTCCGTTCGTCGTCGCGGACCACCTCGCCGCGGGACAGGACCGCGTGCACCCGCCGCACGGCGGTGGTGTCGCTCAGCGGGTCGCCGTCGACCACGAGGAGGTCGGCCAGGAAACCCTCGGCCACCGCCCCCAGTCGGTCATCGGCCCCCAGCCAGCGCAAGGGGGTGCTCGTCGCCGCCGCGAGCGCGTCGCGCGGGCTGAAACCGGCGGGGGCGCCCAGGTCGGCCATCAGGCCGTACTCCCACGCGGTGGCGTTGGTGTCGTCGATGGCCCAGAACGGCGGCAGGTCCGATCCCAGCATGACCTCGACACCGGCGCGCAGGGCCGTGCGGAAGCTCTCGGTGTGCCGGTCGGCGGCGCCCAGGGACCGCTCCTGCATCCACCGCGGGACACCGCACTCGTCGAAGAACTCCCCGCACCGGGTGACGCCCAGAGTGGGCACGAGCGCGCAGCCCGCGGCGGCCATCTGCGCGCACACCTCGGGTGTGAGCTGGTAGCCGTGCTCGACGCAGTCGAGGCCGAGCTCCACGGCGTCGGCGACGACGGGCGCGGGGCCGGCGTGCGCGGTGACCTTCCTGCCGGCGTCGTGGGCGGCGCCGATGACGGCGGCGATCTCGTCCCGGGTGAGCTGGCGGGTGTCGATGGCCTCGTGCTGCCCGGCGATGCCGCCGGAGATCATCACCTTGATCAGGTCGGCGCCGGCGCGGACCTGCGACCGCACGCCGTACCGGAAGCCGTCGGGGCCGTCGCACTCCAGCGTCGAGGAGTTCTCGTGCCCGTGACCGCCGGTGCAGACCAGCCCGCGACCGGCGGTGAAGACCCGCGGTCCGGGAACCCGGCCGGCGTCCACGGCGCGGCGCAGGGCGAAGTCGACTCCGTCCTCCTCGGCGACGCACCGGACGGTGGTGACGCCGGACAGCAGGGTGCGGCGGGCCCCGTCGGCCACGTGCAGGGCGAGGTCGTGGGCGTCCATGGCGGCGATCTCGCGGCCGCGGTCGCCGGGCAGCACGAGCGTGAAGTGCGTGTGCATGTTCACCAGGCCCGGCAGCACGGTCCGCCCGTCGAGGGGGAACTCGGCCGTCCCGGCAGGCGCCCGGTCACGCAGCGACCCGGCCGGTCCGACGGCGGCGATGCGGCCGTCGACGACGAGGACGTCCTCCTCCGTGCGTGCTTCCCGCCGTGCGTCGGCAACACCGCCGCCGGTGAACAGCACCGGCGTGGGAGGCTGGCGGTCGGCGGGCATGGAGCCTCCACTCGTCGTTCACCGAGAACGTACAGGCGTCCATCTCCACTTGACGGACGCACGCACCGTAGCCCGCAGATGTGTCATCCGTGTTACGAACGTCAAGATCTTCGAGATCGTCCACCGAGGAGTTCCCGGTCCGCCGCCGCTACTGTCGTCGGAGTGAGTGAGTCCACCACAGTCTCGCAGCGCCTCGACGCGCTGCCCTTCACCGGCAGGCACCGCCGGCTGCTGCTCGGGTCCGGCGTCGGCTGGGCGCTGGACGCCCTCGACGTCGGGCTCGTCGCCTACGTGCTCGTCGCGCTGCGGGAGCAGTGGGGCCTGAGCGCCACCGAGCAGTCCTGGATCGCCTCGATCGGTTTCGCCGGCATGGCCGTCGGCGCGACCCTCGGCGGGTTGCTGGCCGACCGCATCGGGCGGCGGCAGGTCTTCGCGCTGACCCTGCTGCTGTACGGGCTCGCGACCGGGGCCGCGGCGTTGTCGTGGTCGCTCGCCGCGCTGCTGGTCTTCCGGTTCCTGGTCGGGCTGGGGCTGGGGGCCGAACTCCCGGTCGCCTCGACGCTGGTGAGCGAGTTCGCCCCGCGGCGCATCCGCGGCCGGGTCGTCGTGGTGCTCGAGGCGTTCTGGGCGGTCGGCTGGACGCTGGCCGCGCTGGTCGGGTACCTGCTGGTCCCCACCTCCGACGACGGCTGGCGGTGGGCGCTGGCGATCGGGGCCCTGCCCGCGGTGTACGCCGTCGTGGTGCGCTGGGGGCTGCCGGAGTCGGTGCGGTTCCTGCTCTCGAAGGGGCGGACCGAGGAGGCCACGCGGGTCGTCGCGCAGTTCGAGGCCTCCGCGGGGATCTCCTCCTCGGGCGAACTCGTCCCCGATCCGCGACCGGTGGGCGTGCGCGGGATCTGGGACGCGGGGCTGCGCCGGCGCACCACGGGACTGTGGCTGGTCTGGTTCTTCGTGAACTTCAGCTACTACGGCGCGTTCACGTGGATCCCGAGCCTGCTCGTCAGCGACGGTTTCACCCTCGTCCGGTCGCTGGAGTTCACGCTGCTCATCACCCTGGCGCAGCTGCCGGGGTACGCCGTCGCGGCCGTGCTGGTCGAGACGTGGGGGCGGCGACGCACCCTGTCGGTGTTCCTCGTCGGTTCCGCCCTGGCGGCACTGGCGTACTCCGCAGCCGGCTCGGAGGGCACGATCCTGGCCGCCGGGATGGCGTTGTCGTTCTTCAACCTCGGTGCCTGGGGTGCGCTGTACGCCGTGACCCCGGAGGTGTACCCGACGGCCGTGCGCGGTCGGGGAGCCGGGGCCGCAGCCGGTTTCGGCCGCATCGCCTCGATCCTGGCCCCCCTGTCCGTGCCGCTGCTGTCCGGCTCCGGGGGGACGGCGCTGGTGTTCGTGGTGTTCGGGGTCGCGTTCGCGGTGGCGGCCTCGGCCAGCTTCCTGCTGCCCGAGAAGCGCGGTGTGGCGCTGGACTGACGGCGGTCCGCCGTGTGGCCCGTACCAGCCCCGCGCCACGGACGGTGTTCCGGTGACGGCACGCCGAGGTGAGGACCTGACCTTCGCGGGCTGTGACAGCGGTGGTCCTGTCGTGGGACGCAGGAGTCACAGGTCCGGCTGCTTGGGCACGTCGCACCAGACCTGGGTGTACCCCGGCAGTTGGCGCCAGCCCCACTGGCTGCTCAGCCCGTTCAGCAGCAACGCCCCCTCGTCGCTCACCTCGACGTCGGCCGAGCCGGCCAGGTCGACGAGGACGCTGAGTTGATCGGGGTGCTCGTGGACGGCCAGGGTGAGGACCTGGCGGGCCCGTCCACCGACGGCCATGAGCTCTGCCGCCGCCTGGACGACGTCTTCAGCGTGTTCTCCGGGAACGCCGCTCTGCTGGGCGTACAGGCCGAGGAACCGTCGTGCCTGGGCGAGCGCCCGGGCGCCGGGCGCCAACGGGAACTTGACCTCGCCTGCCGTGCCGGGATCGAGACTCATGGTCGTACCTCTTTGATCGGTGGAACCATCGGAAGCCGTCGGCTGTCAGCCCGCGTCGTCGGTGTCATCGGTGTCGTCGACGTCGTCGGGCTGGCCGGTCCGGGCGGAGCACCGCGACGTGTTCCTGCGGCGGCGACCGCCCCGGCGCCCACCGGGAACACCTCGGAGATCGGCGCAGTCGGGAGTTCGAGGTCGAAGCGACTCGGGGAACGCTGCGTCGGTGGCGGCAGCAGGCGGCCACGGGAAGCGTGCTGGCACATCGTCGATCACCTGCTGAGCCGTCGAGACCGGCGGTTCCTGGTTCGAGGCACCGCGGGAGGGAACGGCCGCTTCTTGGACCGGCTGCGCAAGACGCTGCGAAGGGTCAGCCGGGGTCCGGGGCTGGGTTCCAGTACAGCACCGGTGGTACTGCTCGGCAATCCGGACGTTCCCGACGAGGCACGGGCGAGCCGACGTCGTGGGCCAGACCCGGCGGCTCGCCGTCTGGCGGGGCGGGACGACGGTGGAACGGCCTACCCGTCGCCGGCGACGAACGACCCCGTCGTGCTGTCAGGTCGAGCCGAGTTCACAGCGGCTGGCGTTCCCACCACGTCGGGGCCCGGGACGCCTCGAGGCGCGCCAGTTCCTCCCCGAGCTGTTCGGAGCCGCGGCCCATGCCGCGGGCTCCCGCCGGACGCTCGACCACCGCGCGGACGACGGCGTGGCGAGCGTGGCCGTCGCTGGCCATCAGGACCAGCGCGGTCGCCACCGCGTGGTGGCACCCCTGGAACTGTCCCCAGGTCTGTGCCTGGCCCTCGTCGGTGGTGATCTGCAGGACGCAGTTCTGGTCGATGATCGCGTCGTCGAGGGCCGCGCGAACTTCCGGCACCCGGTCGCGCCGGACCTTCAGGACGTTGACGATCCCGACGTCGTCGCGCAGGACCAGCCGTGCGCCCTCGAGGTCAGAGGTCAGTTCCGCGCGGAGCACACCGCGTCCGATCCGGTTCCTGCTCATCGAGCACCTCCAGCACCGTTGCCGTTCTCCAGTTTCCCACCACGGGCGCGGGTCGCCAAGAGGTTCTCGTCGGCCGCAGCGCGTCTCACCAGCCCCGCTCGCGCCACTCCGGCAGGTGCGGCCGCTCGGTCCCGATGGTCGTCGGCGCGCCGTGGCCGGGGTGCACGACGGTGTCGTCCGCGAGCACGGCGAACAACCGTTCGCTGACGTCGGTGAACAGCTGGCTGAAGGCGGCGGGATCGCCGAACGTGTTCCCGACGCCGCCGGGGAACAGCGAGTCGCCGGTGAACAGGTGGTCGGGACCGTCGGGGTCGCGCAGCAGCAGCGCGACCGAGCCCGGGGTGTGGCCGCGCAGGTGGATCACCTCCAGCAGGACGTCGCCGACGCGCACCACGTCGCCGTGCTCCAGCCGCTGCTGCACGGGCAGGGGGAGGTCGTCGGCGTCGTCGGCGCCGGCTGCCGTCCGCGCGCCGGTCGCCTCCACGACGGCGGCCAGCGCGCCGACGTGGTCGTGGTGCCGGTGGGTGGTGACGACGACGTCGAGCCCGCCGTCGACGAGCGTCAGCAGGCGGTCGGGCTCGGCGGCCGCGTCGACCAGCAGCGCCCGGCCGGTCGCTCGGCACCGCACCAGGTAGGCGACGTTGTCCATCGAACCCACGTGGAGCGCGTCGAGGACGGCGGTGGAGGTCGTCGTGGAGGTCATGACCGCGACGCTACCGGCGCGGGATCACCCGACGGATCGACGCCGGCGGATCAGCGGGGTCGTGCGACCTTGCCGACGGCCGGGGTGGTGGGGGAGCCCTGGTGGCGCAGGTCGATCACGCGGGGACCGCCGGAGCCGTGGACCTCGTCGTGCCGGTGCTGGCGGCGACGGGCGAACCCGACCGCGAACCCCATCGTGCACAGGGCGTAGAACACCGCGCGGGCCGGCTCGCCCTCGGCGGCGAAACCGCCGGTCAGCGCCAGGCACCCCAGCGCACCGATGAGGTGCACGAGATCCATGAACGACCGCCAGACTCCCACCTGCCGATGGTGACGTCCCCCCGCCCGGAACGCACCACGAGGAGGTGAAGTTGACCGGCCCGGTCGACGCCCGGTGACTTTTAGTCGCACCTTATTGACTCTAAGTAACTGAGGTGTGAGGTGCTCGCTGAGACGGCGTGAACGCCTGACGTCCAACCCCACCCCTCAGCAGCAGCGTGAGGTCCATGAACTCGCACGCTCTGGACTGGGAACTGCACGAAGGCGTCGCCGCCCGCCAGCGCGCGGCCGTCGAGGCCGCCGAACGTGAACGGCTGGTGCGTGAGCTGCGCGCCGCCCGCCGTGACCAGCGCCGCGCCCGGCGCCGCCGCCGGACGGCGTGGTGGCGGAGTTGCGCCGCGGAGTGGAACGAGTTGCTCACCGGCCAGCCGGTGCTGTGGAAACCCTGAGCCGCTCGTCGCACCCCGGTGTCACCATGGCCGACGTGCCCGTCCTGCCGACCCGCCCCACCGACCGCGGCGGCGCCCTCGTGGGCCGGGCCGTCGAGCTGGCCGCGCTCGAGGACGCGCTGGCGCGGGCACGCGCGGGCACCTCGGGCGGGGTGCTCGTCGAGGCCGACGCCGGCGTCGGCAAGTCCCGGCTCGTGGCCGAGCTGTGCGCACGCGCCGGCGGCGACACCGTCCTGCTGGGCCACTGCGCCTCCGCCGGCGGGGACGCGCTGCCGTACCTGCCCTTCGTGGAGGCGCTGGAACCGTTGCGCGAGCAGGGGCACCCCTCCGGGTGGGCCACGACCGGGCGGCCGGGGGCGGACCTGTCCCAGGTGCAGTTGTTCGACGAGGTCGCGACGGCGTTGGCCACCGCGGCCCGGAAGCGTCCCGTGCTGCTGGTCCTGGAGGACCTGCACTGGGCCGACGGCGCCAGCCGCGATCTGCTGACGTTCCTGCTGCGGCGGGTGCGCACCGAGCGGGTGCTGACCGTCGCGACCGTCCGGACCGACGACCTGCACCGCCGGCACCCGCTGCGGCCGGTCCTGGCCGAGCTCGGGCGGCTGCCGGGGGTGCAGCGCATCGTCCTGGATCCGTTCACGGCCGAGGAGACCGGTCAGTTCCTGCGCGACCTCACCGGGGCGGACGTCCCGGCGGCGACGGCCCGGCGCATCCACGCCCGCGCGGAGGGGAACGCCTACTACACCGCCGAACTCGTGCTCGCCGGTACCGGGAACGCCGGCCGGCTGCCGGCCGCGCTGGCCGACGTGGTGCTCGCACGCCTGGAGTCGTTGCCGCCGGAGGTCTCCGAGCTCGTGCGCGCGGCCGCGGTCGGCGGCCGGCGGGTCCGGCACGAACTCCTGCAGGCCGCGACGGGTCTGGCCGGCCCCGAGCTCGAACGTCGCGTGCGCGACGCCGTCGCCCTCAAGGTCCTGGACGCCGACGGCGGGGAGGGCTACGCCTTCCGGCACGCCCTGCTGCACGAGGCGGTGTACGAGGACCTGCTCCCCGGCGAGCGGGTCCGGCTGCACGCCGCCTACGCGCGGGCCATCACCGCGGCCACGGGCGAGCCGCTGTCCTCGGCGGCGCAGCTGGCGCACCACGCGCGCGCCGGCAACGACCTGCCTGGCGCGCTGGTCGCGGGCATCGCCGCGGCCGACGAGGCGCAACGGCTGCGGGCCCCGGCCCAGGCCTGGCGGCACCTGGAGGAGGCTCTGCCACTGTGGCGGTCGGTGCCCGACGCCGCCGAGCGCACCGGCACGAGCCTGCTCGAGCTCACCGTGCGGGCCTCGCAGCTGGCGGCCAGCGCGGGGGAGCCGGCGCGGGCCGCGCTGCTCGCCCAGGACGCCGTCGGCCTGCTGCCGGCCGACGCCGCGCCGGCCGTGGCGGCCGCGGTGCACCAGCAGTGCGCCTCCGCGCTGTGGGCGTGCGACCACGGCGAGGAGGCCATCGCCCAGGCCCGGCTGGCCCAGCACCGCGGTGGCGCCGATCCCGACGCCGCGCACGCGGTCTGCTGGGCCACCGCGGTGGCCGCGCGCTGCTACGTCGCCCTGGACCGCCCCGCCGAGGCCGCCGCCGAGGCGCGGCGGGCGCTTTCCGCGACCGAGGGTGACCCCGCCCTGGCGGCCGCCGAGGCCGACGTCCTCATCACCCTCGCCGCTCTGGACAACCTCGAGGGCAAGCTCGCCGACGCCGACGCGTTGTTCGCGCGGGCCGCGGAGGCCGCCGAGCGGGTCGGTTCCCTCGGGACGGCGCTGCGGGCCCGCTACAACCGAGCCGTCGACCGCTACGAGCGCGGCGACCTCACCGGGGCCCGCGAGGTCCTCGACGACTCCTGCGCCTGGGCGGCCCAGCTCGGCCTGTCCTGGTCGCCCTACGGCCTGCAACTGCTGGCCCTGCAGGCGACGACGAGCTTCGTGACGGGGGAGTTCGACCGTGCGCTGGCGCAGGCGCAGGCCATCGGACCGCAGGCCCCGCCACTGGTCGCGACGACCGTCGGGGTCGTCGCCGCCCGGGTGCTGGCGGCCCGGGGGGCCTTCGAGGAGGTCGACGCCGTCCTCGACCCGGCCTGGTTCGACGACGTGGAGGAGGGGCTGGCGGCCTCGGCGGCACAGGCGGAGGCGTTGCGGTGGCGCGGTGAGCCGGCCGCGGCGGCCGACGTGCTGGTGACGGCCCTGTTCGGCTACCGGGGCGTGGAGCACTCCTCCCACCTGCTGGGCCTGCGGCTGGGAGCGCAGGCCGTCGGTGCCCTGGCCGACGCGGGCTCGCGCGACGACGCCCTGGTGGAGCGGATCCGCGACCGCGTGGCCGAACTCGTGCAGTTCGGGCAGCCCCGCGCGGGCGTCCTGGGGCCGGAGGGGCGGGCCTGGGTGGCGACCCTGCACGCCGAGGTGGCCCGCTACCGCCACCTCCCCCCGGCCGAGCAGGGCGCAGCCTGGCGCGTGACGGTGGCGGAGTTCTCCTACGGCGACGTCTACGAACTGGCACGTTCACGGTGGCGCCTGGCCGAGGCGTGCATCGCCGCGGGCGCTCGCGAGGAGGGGCTCGCGGTCCTGGACGAGGCCCGTCGGACCGCGGCCCGGTTGCGGGCCGCCCCGCTCGCGGCGGCGCTGGAGGACCTCGCCCGGCGGGTGCGGGCCTCGGCGGCTCCCGGCCGCGGGCCGCTCACCGCGCGGGAGTTGCAGGTGCTGGACCTGCTGGCCGCCGGCCGCACCAACCGGCAGGTCGGCGAGGCGTTGTTCATGGCCGAGAAGACCGCCAGCGTGCACGTCTCCCGGATCTTCGCCAAGCTCGGAGCATCGTCCCGTGCCGAAGCGGTCTCGATCGGGCTGCGCCGTGGGCTGCTGGCCGGGGAGGACCACCACGCCGTGTGAGGACGAGCATCTCTGACCCGAGGAGTTCCGGTGCACCGCAACGCAGTCGTCGTCGCCGAAGCGCTGCGCGCAGCCGGTGCCGAAGGGGAGGTGGTCGAACTGACCACCGCGGCCCGCACCGCCGCCCAGGCCGCGCAGGCCCTCGGGTGTCCCGTCGGCGCGATCGCCAACAGCCTGGTGTTCCTCGCCGACGGTGAACCGGTCCTCGTGCTGACCAGCGGCGGTCACCGGGTCGACACCGCGGCCGCGGCGGCGGCGCTGGGCGTCAGCGAACTCACCCGTCCCAAGGCGCCGACGGTGCGGGCGGCCACGGGGCAGCCGATCGGTGGGGTCTCGCCCGTCGGCCACCCCCGCCACCTGCGGACCGTCATCGACGTCGACCTGCTGCGCTACGACGTGGTGTGGGCCGCCGCCGGCACCCCGCACGCGGTGTTCCCCACCACGTTCGCCGAACTCGTGCGGATCTGCGACGCCGAGCCCGTCGCGGTGGCCTGACACGCCGAACGCCCCCGGCTGCACGAGCCGGGGGCGTTCGGGTCGGACCGGGTGTCAGTCGGTGCCGGCCTCCATCGCGGCGCGGTCCAGCAGTTCGTCCTCGCTGGTCTCACCGCGCGAGGCGATCGCCTGCGCACCACCGGATTCCAGGGCCCCGATGAGGCTGACCTGGGCGTTGCCGACCATGCCCAGACCCGCGTACTGCTCGAGCTTGGCGCGCGAGTCGGCGATGTCCAGGTTGCGCATGGTCAGCTGGCCGATGCGGTCGACCGGTCCGAAGGCGGAGTCCTCGGTGCGCTCCATCGACAGCTTGTCCGGGTGGTAGCTGAACGCCGGGCCCGTGGTGTCCAGGATCGAGTAGTCCTCGCCGCGGCGCAGCCGCAGCGTGACCGAACCGGTGACCGCGTTGCCCACCCAGCGCTGCAGGGATTCACGCAGCATGAGCGACTGCGGGTCCAGCCAGCGACCCTCGTACATCAGCCGGCCCAGGCGCCGGCCCTCGTTGTGGTAGCTGGCGACGGTGTCCTCGTTGTGGATCGCGTTGACCAGGCGTTCGTAGGCCGCGTGCAGCAGGGCCATGCCCGGCGCCTCGTAGATCCCGCGGCTCTTGGCCTCGATGATCCGGTTCTCGATCTGGTCGGACATGCCCAGTCCGTGCCGCCCGCCGATCGCGTTGGCCTCCAGCACGAGCGCGACGGCGTCGGAGAAGGTCCGACCGTTGATCGAGACGGGACGGCCCTGCTCGAAACCGATGGTCACGTCCTCGGTGGCGATCTCGACCTCGGGGTCCCAGAACCTCACGCCCATGATCGGCTCGACGAGCTCGATGCCCACGTCGAGGTGCTCCAGGCGCTTGGCCTCGTGGGTGGCTCCCCAGATGTTCGCGTCGGTGGAGTAGGCCTTCTCGGTGCTCGCCCGGTAGGGCAGGTCACGCGCCTGCAGCCACTCCGACATCTCCTTGCGCCCGCCGAGTTCGGTGACGAAGGCGGCGTCCAGCCACGGCTTGTAGATGCGCAGCGAGGGGTTGGCCAGCAGGCCGTAGCGGTAGAACCGCTCGATGTCGTTGCCCTTGTAGGTGGACCCGTCGCCCCAGATCTGGACGTCGTCCTCGAGCATCGCGCGCACCAGCAGCGTGCCGGTCACGGCGCGCCCGAGCGGGGTGGTGTTGAAGTAGCTGCGACCGCCGGAGCGGATGTGGAACGCACCGCAGGTCAGAGCGGCCAGGCCCTCCTCGACCAGCGCGGAGCGGCAGTCGACGAGCCGGGCGAGCTCGGCGCCGTAGGCCTCGGCGCGGCCCGGGACCGTGTCGATCTCGGGCTCGTCGTACTGCCCGATGTCGGCGGTGTAGGTGCACGGCACGGCACCCTTCTCGCGCATCCAGGCGACGGCGACGGAGGTGTCGAGACCGCCGGAGAAGGCGATGCCGACGCGCTCGCCGGCGGGCAGGGACGTGAGCACCTTGGACATGCGGAACATCATGCACAGCAATGCATGAACATGCAAAGTCGCCTAGCCCGGGAGGCGCGCGGTGACCGCGCGCGCGATGACCGCGCACGCGGTGACACCGCGCTCGTTCGGCGACCGCGCGAGGAAGCAGGCAGTGCGCTCACGACGGCCCTCGGGGAGGACGGGACCCGGCCGGTCAGATCCCCTTGCCCGGGTTGAGGATCCCCAGCGGGTCGAACACCGCCTTGATCCCGCGCTGCACGTCCAGGGAGTCCTCGCCCAGTTCGGTCTTCAGCCAGGTGCGCTTCAGCAGCCCCACCCCGTGCTCGCCGGTCAGGGTTCCGCCCAGCCGCAGCGCCAGGTCGAACACCGCGCACGCCGCTTCCCACGGCGGCCCCTGCGTGACGGTGCCGCCGCGCTCGACCACGACGATGGGGTGCAGGTTCCCGTCGCCGGCGTGCGCGATCGTCGCGATCCGCACGCCGGTGCGCGCCGAGATCTCGCCGATGCCCGACACGGCCTCGGCCAGCTTCGAGCGCGGGACCGCGACGTCCTCGATGAAGACGTCCCCGGTGGCCTCCAGCGCCGGCAACCCCGCCCGCCGGGCGGCGAGGAGTTCCTCGGCCTCGACGGGATCGGTCGTCGCGCGCCACGTCGTCGCGAACTTCCCGACGACCTCGGCGACCGCGTCGATCTCCGCCCCGGCGCCGCGGCCGTCGCACTGCACGACGAGCGCAGCCGCGCCCAGTGAGCGCAGCGCCGAACCCCGGGCGGCGTCGACCGCTTCCAGCGTCACCGAGTCGACCAGTTCCAGGACGCTGGGCTGCAACCGTGCCGCGGTGATGGCCGCCGCCGCGGCCGCCGCAGCGACGACGTCGTCGAAGTGGGCCGCCAGGGTGGCGGTCTCCAGCGGTCGCGGCCGCAACCGCAGGGTCGCGCCGACCACCACGGCGAGCGTCCCCTCCGACCCCACGACCAGGCTGGTCAGGTCGTACCCGGCGACCCCCTTGACCGTCTGGCGGCCGGTGCTCAGCCGGCGGCCGTCGGCCAGCACCAGGTCCAGGCCCAGCACGGCCTCGCGCGTCACGCCGTACTTGGCGCAGCGCAGGCCGCCGGCGTTGGTCGCGATGTTGCCGCCGATGGACGAGATCGCCGCGCTCGCCGGGTCGGGTGCGTAGAACAGGCCGTGCACGCCGGCCGCGGCGTCCAGGTCCGCGGTCAGCACCCCGGGTTCGACCACCGCGACCTGGTCGTCGGGGCGGATGTCGAGGATGCGGTCCATCCCCGACAGGTCCAGCACGACCTCCCCGGCGCTCGCGCTGGATCCGGCCGCCAGTCCGGTGCCGGCGCCGCGGGTCACGACGGGGGTGCGGTTCTCGGTGGCCCAGCGCAGCGTCTCGACGACGTCGTCGACGGTGGTGGCCCGCACGACACCGTCGGGCAGGGTGGCGGGCCGGTGTCCCGACCGGTCGGTCGCCACGCCGGCGCGGCAGGCCTCGTCGGTCAGCAGCCTCACGCCACTCCCTCCACGGCCGGGGTCGGTGGCGTGCAGTGCTCGACGACCTCGACCAGCGGGAGGTCGAGGGCCTGGGCCAGGGCGACGACGGTGAAGAACGCCGGTGTCGGGATGCGGCCGGCCTCGATCTTGCGCAGGGTCTCGGCGGGAACGCCGGAGCGGGCGGAGATCTGCGGGACGGTGCGCTCGCCGCGGGCGGCGCGCAGGAGTTCACCGAGGCGGCGCCCTCGGGCGCGCACCTCCTCAGGCAGCGGTGGCCGGACCATGCCGTGATACTAATACCGGGATAGGAATACCAGTCGTGTCGCGTTGGGGAGTGTGCGTGGTGGTCGAGTTGAAGACGCCCGGTGAGATCGAAGCCATGCGCGCAGCCGGTCGCGTGGTGGCGCAGGCGCTGGCCGCGGTGCGCGAGGCGGCCGCCGTCGGCGTGCGCCTGGACGAGCTCGACGGCGTCGCCCGCGAGGTGATCTTCGGGGCGGGGGCCACGTCCCCCTTCCTGGACTACCAGCCCCGGTTCGCCGACACCCCGTTCCCCGGCGTCATCTGCGCGTCGGTCAACGACGCCGTCCTGCACGGCATCCCGGGGCCCTACGCGCTGCGCGACGGCGACCTGCTCAGCGTCGACTGCGGCGCCCTGCTCGAAGGGTGGGCGGCCGACTCGGCCACGACGTTCAGCGTGGGAACGCCCCGGCCCGGTGACGAGGAGTTCGTCGCGGCCACCAGGGAGGCGCTCGCCGCGGGCATCGCCGCAGCCGTCCCGGGCAACCGGATCGGTGACGTGTCCGCCGCGATCGGCGCCGTCGGCAAGGCTCACGGCTGCGGCGTGAACACCGAGTTCGGTGGCCACGGTGTCGGCCGTTCGATGCACGAGGACCCCTCGGTCCCCAACGACGGGCGCGCCGGGCGGGGGATGGTGCTCAAACCCGGGTTGGTCATCGCCATCGAACCCTGGTTCACCGCCGGTGGGGACCCCCGCTACACGACCGACGCCGACGGCTGGACGATGCGCAGCGTGGACGGCAGCCAGGGCGCGCACGAGGAGCACACCGTCGCGGTGACCGCCGACGGACCGGTGGTGCTGACCCGGTTGTGAGGAGTCCCCTCAGTCGTCGGCGTCGTCCGGCCCGTCCGGCAACCGGTCGGCGAACCAGCTGTGCGCCCACGTGCCCAGCGCCTGCGGCGTCAGTCCCGGGCCGGCCTGGACGCTGACCACCTCACGGTCCTCGTGGAGCACGTCGGCGACGTCACGGCGGGCCGGGAGGAGGTCGACGAACTCCACGACGAGGTCCTCGTGCAGGTGGGCGATCCAGTCGGCGAACCCGATCTGCAGCGGCCACTCCTCGTCGTCGGGGTCCAGCGTCACCTGGATCCAGCCGTCGTCGCTCTCCCAGTCCTCCTGCTCGTCGATCCCGTCTCCGGTCAGCGTGTCGTCGCTCACGCCGTGATCGTTTCAAGTCCGGCGATCTTCCGCGCCGAGCGGCGTGTCGCCTGGCGTGCGCGGGTGGCGGAACTGTGGGGCGCGGCGCTGCACGGGGACCCGTGCCGGGAGTGCGGGTGGGACTGGCCGGGTCCGGCCGACAGCATCGGGTTCGTCGCCGGGGTTCCCGACGAGTTCGCCGGGGTTCCCGACGAGTTCGCCCGGGTGCTCGCGGGGGTCGACGGCTGCACCCGGTACCCCGACCACGGGTGGACCGTCACCGGGTACGTCGCGCACGTCGCCGACCACCTGCGCCACCACGCCGAGCATCTCGCCGGTGCCCTCGCGGCAGGGGCGCCGGCAGTCGGCGGCTACGACCCCGACGCCTTCCACCACCTGCGCGACGTCCGCCGCGCAGTGGAGTTCGTCCGGTGGCCGTACCCGGGACGGTGGCCGCCGGACCGGTCGCACTGCGGTTGAGCACCCTCGCACGGCCGGTCCCGGTGCTCGCCCCGTCGAAGGCGGTGTCCGCGGTGAGCGCCGTCCACAGGAGCCCGAGGAACACCTCGTCGTGCGGGCACGAGGACCTCCTGACGGACCGGTTGGCCCGCGCAGACTCCCGTTCCGCGCCCAGGCGGGCGCCGCCTGCGCCACAACACTGACGCCTCGCATCAGGACAGTGCCGGCAGGAGGTCCCGTGCCGCCTGCTCGGGGGTGGTGCGGGACGAGTCGATCCGCACCCGTTCCCCGTCCCAGGGGTCGAAACCCCAGTTCCGCACCTGCTCCCACGTCGGCAGCGGTAGGCCGACGACGTCGCCCACCCGGTTCTCGACCCGCGAACGGTGCAGTTGGGGATCGGGGCACACGACCTCGACGTCGCGGAACCGCACGCCCGCGTCCTGCGCGACCGCGCGCCACAGTTCGCGGGTGACGGACAGCGGGTTCACCCCGTCGGCCACGACGGTCAGGCCCTGCCGCAGCAGGTCGCGGGCCACCGCCCGCAGGACGTGGTGCCCGGCGGCGCCCACGGGGTGCTCCTCGACGCCGGAGTCCACGAGGGCCTGTTCGACGGTGTCCAGACGCAGGTGCACCGCGGGGATCCGGGTGACGAGCGCGCGGGCCAGGGTGGTCTTGCCGCTGCCGGGCAGTCCGGACAGGACGATCAGCACGGTTCCTCCTCGGTGTCGGGTGGTTCCAGACCACCACTCGCCGTGTGTCCGGAACATGCGCAGGCAGCTCGTGAGCATGTTCCTGCGTCTACGGTCGACGTCGTGCTCAGCGAGTTGCTCGACCGGAGCGGACGGACCCGGGTGACGCTGTCGTACCTGGGCGAGCCGTGGGGGATGGCCTTCGCGACCCCGGGGGCGGCGACCGTGCACGTCGTGGTCCGGGGCCGGGCGCGGTGCGCGGGAACGCTGCTGGAGGCGGGGGACGTGGCACTGGTCACCGGCCCGCACGACCTGACCGATCCGGCCGGGACCGCGCCGGGTGTCGTGGTCGACGGGCCCGGCCGCACCCGCGAACCCGGCGAGCCACCCGATCGTGCCGGCGACCGCTGGCGACTGGCGCAGACCCGCAGCTACGGCGACGGCCTCGACTCCGGAACCCTGGTCGTGCACGCGATCCACCCCGCCGACGACGTCCTCGGCCGGCGCGTGCTGGCCGGGTTGCCCGCGGTGCTGCACGTCCGTGCGGCCGACGTGCCGGCGCCGCTGCGGGACCTGCTCGCCGTCGAGGCCGTCCGGGACGCGCCGGGTCAGCAGGCCGTGCTCGACCGCGTCGTGGACCTGCTGGTCCTGACGGCGCTGCGCACCCGGGGCGACGTGCGGTTCCTCGCCGCCCGCGCGGATCCCGTCGTCGGCCCGGCGCTGGAGGCGCTGCACGCCGACCCCGCTCACCCGTGGACGGTGGCCGCGTTGGCAGCACGGGCCGGGGTGTCGCGAGCGTTGCTGGCCCGCCGGTTCGCCGAACGGGTCGGCGTCCCGCCCGTCCGGTACCTCACGGGGTACCGGCTCGACCTCGCCGCAGACCTGGTGCGCGGCACCGGTCGCACGCTGACCGCGATCGCGCGCGAGGTCGGGTACGCGGACGCGTTCGCCCTGAGCTCGGCCTACCGCCGCCGGTTCGGCCGCGCGCCGTCGGCCGACCGCGGCTCCTCCACGGCGCGGTAGGTGCGTTGCAGGACGTCCGTGGCGGAACTGCCGAGCCGCTGCACGACGGCGACGTACAGGCAGTCCAGCACCAGCAGGGAACTCGCGCGGCTGGCCATCGCCCCTGCGCGGTAGGCGGTCTCGCGGCCCGTCGCGACCAGGACGTGGTCGGCGGTCGCGGCGAGCGGGGAACCCGCCGAACCGGTCACGGCGACGACGACGGCGCCGCGGCGGTGCGCCCGGGTCGCGGCGGTGACGACGTCGGGGGTGCGGCCGGAGTGGCTGACGACGACGGCCACGTCGCCGGTCTCCAGGACCTCGGAACTGACCAGGGCCGCGTGTCCCTCGGTGCGCAGTCGCGTCAGCAGGCCCACCCGGGCCGCCTTGTGGTCGAAGTCGGCAGCCAGCAGGCCCGAGGCGCCGATGCCCCAGCAGTCGACGACCCGGGCGGCGTGCACGGCGTCGGCGGCCGCGGCCAGCGCGGCGAGGTCGAGCGTGCGCGCGGTCGCGGTCACCGCTTCGGCCTCGAGGGCGGCCAGCGTCGCCACGACGGTCGGCAGGTCGGCCGCGTCGTCCAGCGAACCGGTGAGCAACGCGGCCGGTTCGCCGCCCGATCCCGCGGCGGCCAGGGCCAACCGCAGTTGCGGGTAACCGGCGAAGCCCAGCGACCGGGCGGTGCGCACCACCGTCGCCTCGCTCGTCCCGCTCCGCGCCGCGAGGTCGGTCACCGTCAGCTGCGCCGCACCCGCCGGGTCGTCCAGGAGCTCGGCCAGGACGCGCGCGCCGGAGGTGGTGGCCGAGGGCACGGCGGCGAGCAGGTGCGCGTGCAGCGACGCGGGATGGGGTGCGGTCACGAGTTCCTCCGAGGCTCTGGCGAGAACTTTCGTCAGCGGCTACGGTCGTGTCAACTTCCTCCATCGATGGGTTGGAGTCCTGCGTGAGCACGCCCCGCGGTCACCTCGTCCGCTCCGAGATCGCCGAGCAGCCCGCCGTCGCCGACCGGATCCTGTCCGCCGCCGGCGGTGAGGTCGCCCGGGTCGCCCAGCTGATCCGGCAGGCCGCCCCGCGGGCGGTGCTGCTGACCGCGCGCGGCACCAGCGACCACGCGGCGCTGTACGCCAAGTACCTGCTGGAGATCGGCCTGGGCCTGCCCTGCGGCCTGACGTCCACCTCGACGCTCACCGTCTACGGCGCGACCCCGGACCTGCACGGGGTGCTGTGGATCAGCATCAGCCAGTCCGGCGGTTCGCCCGACCTCGTGGAGTCCACCGCCGCCGCCCGGCGGGCCGGGGCGATCACCCTGGCCGTGACGAACAACCCGGACTCGCCGCTGGCCGCGGCGGCCGAGCACCACCTCGACGTCCACGCCGGACCGGAACTGGCCGTGGCCGCCACGAAGAGCTACACGGCGCAGCTGCTGACCCTGTGGCTGCTGGTGACCAGCTGGCGCGGTGGTGACCTGACGCCGGCCGCGGCGCTGCCGCAGTTCCTCGAGCAGGCCGTGGCCGCCGACGACGTGCCGGAGGTCGCGGCCCGCTACCGCTTCGTCGACCGCCTGGTGATCACCGCCCGCGGCTACTCCTACCCGACGGCGCGCGAGGCGGCCCTGAAGCTCATGGAGACCTCCTACCTGTCGGCGCAGGCGTTCTCGGCCGCCGACCTCATGCACGGGCCGCTGGCGATGGTCGACGCCGACCGGCCGGTCATCGCGATCGTCGCCGAGGGTCGTGGCGGGCAGGCGGTGGCCCCGGTCCTGAGCGCCCTGCACGAGCGCGGGGCCGACGTGTGCGCGGTGGCCCCGGCCGGGCTGGCGCCGGAGGCGACCGTGCGGCTGAGGCTGCCGTCGGGGATGCCCGAGGACCTGGCGCCGGTGGTGCAGATCGTTCCGCTGCAACGACTGGCGCTGGAGATGGCCGTCGCCCGCGGCCTGGACCCGGACGCACCGCGCGGGCTGCGGAAGGTGACGGAGACCCGGTGAGCACCACGCTGGCCCGGGGCGCCGTCCACACGGGGTCCCGGATCGTGCCGGACGGCTGGGTGCTGCTGCGCGGCGGCGAGGTGGTGCAGGTCGGGACCGGCCCCGCACCCGACGCCGACGAGACCGTGGACGGCGCGCACGTCGTCCCGGGTTTCGTCGACGTGCACTGCCACGGCGGGGGAGGCGTCAGCTTCGGGAGTTCCCCCGAGGACGCCGTGGAGGTCGCGGCCACCCACCGCGCCCACGGGACGACGACGCTGGTGGCCAGCCTGGTGACCCGGCCGGTCGACGAGCTGGCGCGCACGATCGACGCGTACGCCGACCTCGTCGCCGACGGGGTGCTGGCCGGGCTGCACCTGGAGGGTCCGTGGCTCAGCCCCGACCACCGCGGCGCCCACGACCCGTCCCTGCTCATCGACCCCGAACCCGCCGACCTCGACCGGCTGCTGGGGTCCGGCACGGTGCGGATGGTGACGATCGCCCCCGAACTGCCCGGTGGACTGGCTGCCGTGCAGCGCATCCGCGACGCCGGCGTCGTGGCGTCCATCGGTCACACCGGCGCCGACGCCGACCTGGCCCGCCGGGCCGTCGACGCGGGGGTGAGCTGGGCCACCCACCTGTTCAACGCGATGCCCCCGCTGCACCACCGCGACCCCGGGCCGGTGGGGGCGCTGCTGGAGGACGACCGGGTCACCGTCGAACTCATCGCCGACGGGGTGCACCTGCACCCCCTCACGCTGTCGCTGGCGGCCCACCGGGCCCGCGGCCGGTTCGCCCTGGTCACCGACGCGATGGCCGCGACGGGTTCGGCCGACGGCCGCTACCGGCTCGGGGACCTCGACGTGGACGTCGTCGAGGGGGTGGCGCGCCTGGCGGGTGGGGGGTCGATCGCCGGCAGCACCCTGACCCTCGACCGCGCCCTGCGGTACGCCGTGACGGTGGCCGGGCTGGAGTTCGCCGACGTGCTCGCGGCGTTGACGACGACGCCGGCGCGGCTGCTGGGCCGCACCGACGTCGGTCACCTGGAACCCGGAGCGCGGGGCGGAGCGGTCGTCCTCGCTGACGACCTCTCCCTCCTGCACGTCCTCGTCTGACCGACGAACCTCGTGATCAAGGATTCGACCCTGGCGATCAAGGACGGTGGATCCTCGATCGCCGGGGTCGAACCCTTGATCGCCGGGGTGGGGGTCAGAGCCCGCCGATGGGCGGTTCGCCCGTGTCGGGCACCAGGATCGGCGTGTTCGCGTCCAGCGTCTGGCCGCGGAAGAACGCCCGCAGCCGCACCGCGCACAGCAGCATCAGCGGGATCCCGAGGGCCAGCATCCCCACGCCGATGACGAAGACGCCGCCGAGCGAGCCGAACGTCGTGTAGCCGTAGTCGGCGTCGAGCATGTCGACGCTGCTCTGCACGAACGCCCACAGCATCCCCAGCCCGCCCAGGACGGGCAGCAGGCCGCGCAGCAGGAAGTCGCGCGCCGACCGGGTCAGCGTCCGGCGGAAGTACCAGACGCACGAGAACGCCGTGATGCCGTAGTAGAACGCGACCGCCAGGCCCAGGGAGGCGATCGAGTCCTGCAACGCGTTCTGGCTGACCAGGCTGAGCACCAGGTAGAACCCCACGGCCGCCGCGCCCATGACCACGGTGCCGAAGGACGGCGTCCTGTACCGCGGGTGGACCTTGGCGAACCGTTGCGGCAGTGCGCCGTAGACGGCCATCGACAGCGTGCCGCGCGCCGTGGGCAGGATCGTCGTCTGCGTCGAGGACGCCGCCGAGATCGCCACCGTCAGCAGCAGGACGCCGGACAGCACCGCGCCGCCGACGGGGTCGCCGAGGATCGACAGGACGTCGTCGGCGTTCTCCTCGTTGTTCAGGCCGATGCCCGTGGTCCCGAAACCGGCGTACGCCTGCACGGCCACCGCGACCAGCACGTACGCCACGACCAGGATCACCGTGGCCAGCAGGGCCGCCCGGCCGGGAGTGGTGTCGGAGTCGCGCGTCTCCTCGCTCACCGCCAGGCAGGCGTCCCAGCCCCAGTAGATGAAGATGCACAGGATCACGGCCTCGGCCAGCGCCGAACCGCTCACGCCGAACGGCGAGAACCAGTCCCACTGCGGGCGGACCGCCTGGTCGCCGGCGCCGCCGGTGTACACCAGGTACAGCGCGCCGATCGAGATGATCCCGAGCACCACGAACTGCACGATGATCAGCACGTTCTGGATGCGCTCGGAGATCGTGATGCCCCGGTAGCTGACGTACGTCATGCCGATGATGAACACCAGGCCGAGCGCGACGCGGATGCCGAGGTTGTCGGCCGCGGCGTCCAGGCCGAGGAACCGCAGGGTGTAGACGGCGGAGATCTCCGCCACGTTGGCCAGGACGATGATCGCCGAGACGGCGACGCCCCAGCCACCCATCCAGCCCACCCAGGGACCGAAGGCCTTGGTGCCCCAGGTGAACGTGGTGCCGCAGTCGGGCGCCGCCCGGTTCAGCTCCCGGTAGGCGATCGCGACCAGGAGCATCGGGACGAAGGCGACCAGGAACATCGCCGGGGCCTTGTCGTGGACCGCGAGCACGACGTACCCGAGCGTCGCGGCCAGGCTGTACGCGGGCGCCGTCGCCCCCAAGCCGATGACGGTGTTGCCCCACAGGCCGAGCGCTCCGCTCTGGAGGCCCTTCCCGGCGGTGGGGGGAGCGGCGGGTCCGCTGGGGGGGTGGTCGGCACGTGCCATCGGGTCTCCTGCGGTCTTGCTCGGGTTCAGAACCCGGCGACATTAGCAGCCTCAGGTGGCGTGCCCACGGAATCCGTTGCGGAAGTGGTCCCCGACGACGGAAAGCGACGGTCGGTCTTGCTGATCGGCGCGGTTGACGTCAGACTTCACCCGTTCACCGTCCAGACGAGGGAGGTCCCGCCGTGCCCGTGCACCCGCTGGTCCCCCTGCGCCGGGAGGGGTTCCGGCGCCACCTCGACGTCCTGCGGGCCGGTGGCCGGCCGGCGACCACCCCACCCAGAACGAGGTGGACACCGGGATGACCCGCTGGACCGCCGCCGACGAGCCGCTGGGGGACACCGACGTCGTGCTGCGGCACGTCTTCGGCGTCCACCACGTGCCGCGGCCGGCGGCGTACCGCCACGCAACACCCACCGGAGGGAAGAAGAACTGATGGAGACGTTCCTCAACGTCGTGGACGGCAAGTCCGTCCCGGCCGCCGACGGTCGCACCACCGACGTGGTCGACCCCTCGACCGGCGCCGTGTACGGCACGGCCCCGCTGTCGTCCACCGAGGACGTCCAGACCGCCTACGCCGCAGCCGCCTCGGCGTTCGGGTCGTGGGGGCGCACGACGCCGTCCGAGCGGCAGAAGTTCCTGCTCGACCTGGCCGACGCCATCGAGGACCGCGCCGAGGAGTTCATCGCCACCGAGGTGCGCAACACCGGCAAACCCGTCGGGCTGACGCGCAGCGAGGAGATCCCGCCCGCCGTCGACCAGTTGCGGTTCTTCGCCGGTGCGGCGCGCGTGCTCGAGGGCCGTGCCGCGGGCGAGTACCTGGCCGGGCACACCTCCTGGGTCCGCCGCGAACCCATCGGCGTCGTCGGGCAGGTCACGCCCTGGAACTACCCGTTCATGATGGCGATCTGGAAGATCGCCCCGGCCCTGGCGGCCGGGAACACGATCGTGCTCAAACCCTCCGACACCACGCCCGCCTCGACCGTCCTGCTGGGCCAGATCGCGAACGAGGTCCTGCCCCCCGGCGTGCTGAACGTGGTGTGCGGGGACCGCGACACCGGCCGGGCGCTGGTCGAGCACCCGACGCCCGCGCTGGTGGCGATCACCGGGTCGATCCGCGCCGGCATGCAGGTCGCCGAGGCCGCGGCGAGGGACGTCAAGCGCGTGCACCTCGAACTGGGCGGCAAGGCGCCCGTCGTGGTCTTCGACGACGCCGACGTCGCGGCGGCCGCCGAGGCCATCGCCGCGGCGGGGTACTTCAACGCCGGCCAGGACTGCACGGCCGCCACGCGGGTGCTGGCCTCCCCCCGCGTGCACGACGACTTCGTCGCCGCCCTGTCCGAGCAGGCGCGGAACACCAGGGTCGGCCTGCCCGACGACGAGGGCGCGGCGCTGGGGCCGGTGAACAACGCGGGCCAGCTGGCGCACGTGTCCGGTTTCGTCGACCGGCTGCCCGACCACGCCGTCCTCGGTGCGGGCGGCGCGCGCGGCACGGGGGACCTGGCGGACGGTTTCTACTACGAACCCACCGTGGTGTCCGGGCTGAAGCAGGACGACGAGGCGGTGCAGAACGAGATCTTCGGTCCCGTCATCACCGTCCAGCGCTTCAGCGACGAGGGCGAGGCGCTGCGCTGGGCGAACGGCACGAAGTACGGCCTGGCCTCCAGCGTGTGGACGAAGGACTTCGGCCGCGCGATGCGGATGTCGGCGGCGCTGGACTTCGGGTGCGTCTGGATCAACACGCACATCCCGCTCGTGGCCGAGATGCCGCACGGTGGTTTCAAGCAGTCCGGCTACGGCAAGGACCTGTCGATGTACGGGTTCGAGGACTACACCCGCGTCAAGCACGTCATGGCCAACCTCGACTCCTGACCCCACCTCCGCCCCTCCGCGGTCGAGTCCTCGATCGCGGAGGGGCGGGTGGGGGTTTCCGGCGCGGGGGAGGAGGTTCCGCGTAGGATCGGCGGATGCCGAACCGCCAGCTCCTGCCCGCCCTCGACGACGTCTCCAAACGGATCATCGAGGTCCTGCAGGAGGACGGCCGGATGTCCTACGCGGCCATCGGCAAGGCCGTGGGCCTGTCCGAAGCGGCGGCGCGGCAACGGGTCCAGCGCCTGCTCGACAGCGGGGTCATGCAGATCGTCGCCGTGACCGACCCCGTCCAGGTGGGTTTCGCCCGCCAGGCGATGATCGGCATCCGCGCCGAGGGTGACACCCGCGTGGTCGCCGACCGGCTCGCCGACCTGCCCGAGATCGACTACGTCGTCGTCACGGCCGGTTCCTTCGACGTGCTCGTCGAGGTCGTCTGCGAGGACGACGACGGCCTGCTCGAACTCATCAACGACAAGATCCGGTCCATCCCGGGTGTCGTGGGGACCGAGACGTTCGTCTACCTCAAACTGCGCAAACAGCTGTACAACTGGGGAACCCGCTGAATCCCTCGACGCCGGGGGGCCGGGCGGTCTAGCCTCCCGCCATGTCCAGCCCCACCGCGACGACACCGCGTGGCACGGACCGGTCCGCCGCCGCCCGCGACCACCTCTGGATGCACTTCACCGCGCACGCCCCCTACGAGCGCGGCGAGGAGGTTCCCGTCATCGTCCGCGGTCAGGGCGCCCGCATCTGGGACCAGCACGGCCGCGAGTACCTCGACGGGCTGGCCGGCCTGTTCGCCGTGCAGGTCGGGCACGGCCGCGCCGAACTCGCCGAGGCGGCCGCACGACAGGCCACCACGCTGGAGTTCTTCCCGCTGTGGTCCTACGCCCACCCGGCGGCGATCGACCTGGCCGAGCGCCTGGCGCACGAGGCCCCCGGCGACCTGGACCGCGTGTTCTTCACGAACAGCGGCAGCGAGGCGGTGGAGACGGCCTGGAAACTGGCCAAGGCGTACTTCGCCCGGGTCGGCAAACCCGGCAAGCGCAAGGTCGTCAGCCGGTCGATCGCCTACCACGGCACCACGCAGGGCGCGTTGTCGATCACCGGGCTGCCCGAGGTCAAGGCCGACTTCGAACCGCTCGTCCCCGGGACGTTCCGGGTGCCGAGCACGAACTCCTACCGGGCGCCGCAGCACCTGCGGGAGGACCCCAAGGCGTTCGGGCGCTGGGCCGCGGACCGGGTGGGGGAGGCCATCGAGTTCGAGGGGCCCGACACCGTGGCCGCGGTGTTCGTCGAACCCGTCCAGAACGCCGGCGGCTGCTTCCCGCCGCCGCCGGGGTACTTCGACCGGTTGCGGGAGATCTGCGACGAGCACGACGTCCTGCTCGTCAGCGACGAGACGATCTGCGCCTTCGGCCGCATCGGCGAACTGTTCGCCTGCCGCGACTTCGGCTACGTCCCCGACGTCATCACCTGCGCCAAGGGGCTCACCAGCGGCTACGCGCCGCTGGGTGCGGTCATCGCGTCGCAGCGGTTGTTCGAACCGTTCCGCCGCGAGGGTGCGGTGTTCGCGCACGGCAGCACGTTCGGCGGCCACCCGGTGTCGGCGGCCGTGGCGATGGCGAACCTCGACGTCTTCGAGCGCGAGGGGCTCGTGCAGCACGTCCACGAGAACGGCCCGCGGTTCCGTGCCGCGCTGGAGCGGTTGCTGGACCTGCCCATCGTCGGCGACGTCCGCGGGGCGGGGTTCTTCTACGGCATCGAACTGGTCAAGGACAAGGCCACCCGGGCCACGTTCGACGCCGACGAGGCCGACCGGCTGCTGCGCGGTCTGGTCTCGCCGGCGTTGTGGGAGGCGGGGTTGTACTGCCGGGCCGACGACCGCGGCGATCCCGTCATCCAGCTCGCCCCGCCGCTGGTCGTCGGGCCCGCGGAGTTCGACGACATCGAGCAGCGGTTGCGGTCGGTGCTCAGCGAGGCGGGGACCCGGTTGTGACGGTGCGCTCGCTGTGGCTCGACACGGCGCCGCCGGCGCCTGCCCGGCCGCCGTTGGAGGGGGACGCCGCGGTCGACGTCTGCGTCGTCGGCGCGGGGTGCACCGGTTTGTGGACGGCTTACCACCTGCTGGTCCGGGACCCGTCGCTGTCGGTGCTGGTCGTCGAGGCCGAGCACGTGGGTTTCGGCGCCAGCGGCCGCAACGGCGGCTGGTGCTCCACCCTCCTGCCGCAGGGGGTGGACCGGATGACCCGGGACCACGGACCCGTTGCCGCGCAGGCGATGCGGGCCGCCGCCCGGGGAACCCTCGACGAGGTCGAGCGGGTCGTGCGCAGCGAGGGCATCGACTGCCACTGGCAGCGCGGGGGGACGGTCGTCGTCGCCCGCGACCGCCCGCAGCTCCAGCGAGCCGCGCAGGAGGTCGCCGCCGACGAACGCGCGGGATCGCCGGAGGGTCTGCGACTGCTGGACGCCGAGCAGACCCGCGAGGTCGTCGGCATGACCCGGGCCCTCGGTGCCACGTTCACCCCCGACTGCGCCCGCGTCCACCCGCTGCGCCTCGTGCAGGGCCTCGCCGCGGCCGTCGAACGCCGCGGCGGCCGCATCGTCGAGGGGACCCGCGCCCTCGAACTGACCGCCGGCCGGGTGCGCACGGGGTCGGGAACCGTGCGTGCCCGGCACGTGCTGCGCGCGACCGAGGCGTGGACCGCCCGGTTCGGCGGCCGCGAGGTCGTGCCCGTCTACTCGCTGGTGGTGGCCACCGAACCCCTCCCGGCGCAGGCCTGGGACCGGATCGGACTGGCCGGGAGCCAGACGTTCTCCGACCACCGGCACACCGTCGTCTACGGCCAGCGCACCGCCGACGACCGGCTCGTCTTCGGCGGCCGCGGCGCGCCCTACCACTACGGCTCGGCCATCCGCCCGGAGTTCGACGGCGACGAGCGGGTGTTCGCGGTGCTGCGCGCGACGGTGCGGGACATGTTCCCCGTGCTGGCCGGGGTGCGGTTCACCCATGCCTGGGGCGGACCGCTGGGGATCGCGCGCGACTGGCACGCCTGCGTCCGCCACGACGCGTCGACCGGACTGGGCAGCGCCGGGGGGTACGTCGGCGACGGGGTCGCGACGAGCAACCTGGCGGGCCGGACACTGGCCGACGCCGTCACCGGGACCGATTCGGACCTGGTGCGGTTGCCCTGGTTCGGGCACGTGCCGCCCCGCTGGGAACCCGAACCGCTGCGCTGGGCGGGCGTCAACGCCGGCCTCCTCCTCGCCCGCGCCGCCGACACCGCCGAGGCGGTGCTGCACCACCGCACACCGCTGACCCGCGTCCTGGCCCGGCTGACGGCCCACTGACCCGGCACAGGTGAGCAGCCACCCGTTGTGCCGCCCCGGGGTTGGGGGGACGATGCGGGGGAGCCGGGACGAGGACGGTCCCGGCGTGGTGCAGCGTGACCCGCGAGGAGGCGGCGTGCGACGGACGACGGTGGGGTTCTCCGGTTCGGGCGCCTCGCGGCGGGCGCTGCGGTGGGCCGTCGCCGACTGCGCCGCGACCCGTCGGCCGCTCCACGTCGTCCTGGCGGGCGGCGGCGGTGCGGCAGACCCCGACGAGGTCCTCGCCGACGAGCTGGTCCGGTTCCCCGGCCGCGAACCCGACGTCGACGTCACCGTGACGACCGGGGAGGCGTCCCGCGCCCTGCTGGAGGCCGCGGCGGACAGCGGCAGCCTGGTCCTGGGGTGTGGACGGGAGGTCGCCCCGGTGGGGCCGGGGACGGGGCGGGTCCTGCGGGTGCTGCTGCCCCGCGCCACCGTTCCCGTCGTCCTCGTCGGGCCCGCGGCCGTGGTGACGCCCACCCGCCGGCTGCTGGTGGTCTCCTCGGCCGACGACGCCGTCGCCGACTGGGCCCTCGAACGCGGTCGCGACCTGCCGCTGCGCCTGCTGACGACGTGGCGCACCCGGTCCACCACCACGCGTCCCGGCGACCCCGAACGCCGGCACGCGCACCTCGTGGCCGCCGGCCGGCACCACGCCGTGCGCGCCAGGTTGTCCGCGGGCAGCCGGCGGCCGGTGCACGCGGACATGACGGAAGGTGCGGTCGGCGAGGTCGTTCCGCAGCGGCTCACGGTGGGGGACCTCGTGGTCGTCTCGGCGTCCGACCTGCCCGAGCTGCCGCTGCGGACGCTGCGGGCTCCCGTGGTGCTCGTGCCCGCGGTGGCCCGTGACCTGCGCGTTCCCGAGCACCGGATCATCGACCTGCGCGACGGTGTGCGGCAGCAGCAGCTGACCCCCACGGCCCCCGGCCGCCCTCGGCGGTGAGCCGGACGGCGGAGGAGGTCTCGCCGGCGGGTGGCGGCGCCCGCGACCACGCCCGGGTGGAGGAGGTCGAGGTCGTCGTCGCCCACCGGGAGCGGGCCACCCTGCGGGTCGGTGAGGTGTTCCTCAAGGTCGACGCCGATCCGGCGCGCACCGAGGTCGAGGTCGCCGCGATGGCCCTGGCGCCGGTTTCGACGCCGAGGGTCCTCTGGCGCCGGACCCCCGTGCTGGCGCTGGCTGCCGTGCCGGGAACGGCGCTGGGGCGGCTGGGGGAGCCGTCGACGACGCCGCCCGGGGCGTGGGCGGCCGCGGGGGCCGCGGTGCGGCGGCTGCACGACGCGCCGCTGCCTCCCTGGCCCGGCCCGGACCTCGACGACATCGCCTCGAACCTCGACCGGCAGTGCGAGTGGCTCACCGCCCACGACGTGCTCCCCGCCGACCTCGTCGCCCGCAACCGGGAGGTCGCCGGTGCCGCGCTGCGCGAGTGGACCCCGGTGTTCACGCACGGCGACCTGCAGAGCTCCCACGTCTTCGTGCACGGGGACGAGGTCACGGGGGTGATCGACTGGTCCGAGGCATCGCAGGGCGACGCGCTGTTCGACCTGGCGATCCTCACGCTCGGGCACGAGGAACACCTGGAGGCGGTGGTCGAGGGGTACGGATCGCCCGTGGACCTGGACGTCGTGCGCGGCTGGTGGTCGTGGCGGAGCCTGACGGCCGTCCAGTGGTTGCTCGGGCACGGGTTCGACCCGTTCGCGCCGGGCTGCGAGGTCGACGTGCTCGCAGCGCGGAGGTGACGCCGGGCGGGGGGGGGGGGGGGGGGGGGGGGGGGGGGGGGGGGGGGGGGGGGGGGGGGGGGGGCGGGGGCGGCGGTGCGCCGCGGGGCGCGGCGGGAGGGGCCGG
>NZ_JBJLSI010000024.1:0-89894 GCF_050871945.1 Kineococcus deserti
GCGACGCGGAGCGCTGCAATGAGAGCCAGCGAGGGCGCCCCCCGCCCCCCCCCCCCCCCCCCCCCCCCCCCCCCCCCCCCCCCCCCCCCCCCCCCCCCCCCCCCCCCCCCCCGGGGCCGCTGGACGTGAGTGGGTGACTACTGCTGGATCAGGTAGAGCTCCAGCTGCACGACCCCGGCGCGGGGGGACTGGGCGTTGACCGCGCGCCAGAAGTCGCGCTTGGCCGAGCCGGCGAAGACGCCCGGGGCGGCGACGTCGAGCTGGTCGTTGACGCGGCGGGCCAGCGCGGTGCCGGCGCCGGGGGTGGAGGCGGTGCCGAAGGTCAGCACGAACGCCGCCCGGCGGCCCTGCGCAGCCAGCTCACCGACGGCGGCGGCCACCGAGGAGCGGATCGCCTCGTCGTTCGTCCCGTCGACGCTCACCTCGAGCACGACCGGGGCCTGCGCCACCCCGGCCGGCATCGACACGACCGGCTCGGGCGCCGGGGCGGTGACGGTCACGGTGGGCACGGGCGTGGGAGTCGGGACCGGCGCGAGCGTCGCGGCGACCGTCTCGGTCTTCGCCGCGTCCGCACCGCCGACGGCCACGGCACCGCCGGCGGCCAGACCGATGATCGTCAGGGCGAGCAGGGCGTCGGCGAACACCCAGCCGGCCAGGCCGACGGTCGTGTTCTCCCGGCGGGTGGTGCGCAGGGCGCCGCGGGCGCCGGCCGGGCGCCTCACTGGCCGACCCGCGCGTAGCGACGGGCGGCCAGGTCCTGCAGCGTGCGCGGGGCGACGGCCACGAACTGCTCCTCCTGCTGGTCCACGGCCGGCTCGGCGGGACGGACGACACGACGCTCGGGCTGGACCGGAGCCTGCGGCGAACGCTCGAGGCGAGGTTCGGGGCGAGGTTCGGGGCGGCGCGGTGCGGTCACCGGCGGGGCCGGCTGCTGGACGGCGCGGGGAGCGGGGCGCTGCTGACGGGCGGTCGCGGCGGCGATCCGCTCCGGCAGGGACTCCACGCGGTCGGACAGCCCGTCCAGCACCTGGTCGACGACACCGCCGAGTTCGGCGTTCAGGGTGTGCGTGAGGTCCTGGGTCAGCGTGCGGCTGGCGTCGCGGTAGGCCCGGTTGACCTGCCGGACGTGGTCCTCACCGGCCATGGCCAGCGTCTGGGACACGGCCCCGGAGACGTCCTCGCGCAGGGTGGCGCCGATGCTGCGCAGCGCGCGGCCGGTGGCGTCGGCGTGCTCGTGCTGCACCTTCTCCAGCCAGCGCGGCACCGAGCGCATGTCGTGGGCGGCCTCGACGAGGCGGTCCTCGATGCCCCGCCAGGCGTCCATGACCTCGTTCTGGGTGGCGAGCAGGTCCAGCAGGCGGTCCTCGTGGCGCACCCGGCGGTCGGCGGCCTCGGCCGCCGTCGTCAGGACCCGGCTGGCGGTGCCCAGGGCGGCCTCGGCGGCCTCGGAGGTGCGCTCGACGTCGCGGCGCAGGGTCTCCATCGTCGCGGCGGCGTGCTCGGTGGAAGCGGCGACGTGCTCGCTGAAGGCCTCACCGGTCATCTGCGTGACCTTCTGGACGCTCTCGGCGACGGTGGCGTGCATGGTCTCGACCGACTCGCGGGCCGTGGTCGACAGGGCGGCGACGTGGCCGGTGACCTTCTCGCCGAAGTCGGCGCTGTGCCGGCTCATCGTCTGCGCCGACGCGGACAGCTCGGTGATCGACTCGCGGGTCTGGGTGCTCAGCGCCTCCACGGCGGCCGAGACGCCCTCGACGGCGGACAGCACGCGGTCGCGGCCCTGCAGACCCTCGCGCAGCGCCTCGGCGGTGCCGGCGCGGACCTGGGCCAGGTGCTCGGTCAGCGTCGCGGTCGACTCGGCCAGGGTGCGGGTGTGCTGGTCGCGGTCGGCGGCGATGAGCTCGCCGTGCCGGGTGACGGCCTCGGTGACGGCGCTCTGCAGCTGCGTGGCGGCGCGGGCGACGTCGGCGCCGCCGGTGTTGGCGGCCTCGGCGGCGGTGATCGCGGTTTCGGAGGAAGCGCGCACGGTGGCGACGAGGTCGGAGGTGTCGGCGTGCAGCCGGATCGTCTCGGCGACCAGACGGCCCAGCTCCGTCAGGCCGCGCTCGAAGTGCGCGCCGAGCTGCTCGGCGGCGTTGCTGCGGTGCGGGGCGAGCACCAGCGTGGCGCGTGCGGCGAAACCGCGCAGCAGTTGCCGGTGGGACTCGTCGGCCGCGGCGGCCGCCTGGTCGTCCAGCTTGTGGCGCCGGTCGGTGGCCACCGCCGCGGTGATCGCGGCGGTGATGAGCACGACGGCCAGCTCGGCGACGCGGTCGAGGGTGAAGAACGTGCGGCCGCCGAAACCGTCCAGCCACAGCTGCAGGAACGACTCACCGCCGCCCGCCTCACCGGCGGCGCTCATGGCGTTGTAGGCGCGGCCGGCGAACAGCAGGCCGATCCACGTCACCATGATCGGCGCGAAGACCAGGACGGTGCGCAGCGAACCCGAGCGCAGCACGCTGCGACGCTGTTCCAGCGGCGCGATCGCGGCGTCCACGTCCAGCAGGTCGAACAGGTCCGCGTCGGCCCAGCGGCCCAGCCGGCCGTCGCCGCCGTCGGCCTCGGTGCGCACGGCGGTGGTCAGCTCCCGCAGCACCTCCGCGCGGTGCGGCGAGGGCTCGGCCGCGGCCAGCCCGGCGGCCTCGTCGGCCAGGGCGGCGAGTTCGGAGGCGGGTCCGGAGGTGGGGTCGGGGGCGGGGCCGGTGGCGGGGCCGCTGGAACGTTCGACCTGCTCGGCCGGGAGGGCGTCGGTGTGCATGGCTGCCGCGGTGTCCTGTCGTCGAACGGTCGGGACGGGGTGAGGCTCGCCAACTACCTCGGCCGTTGCGGCCGGAAGCTTGAGCGGCTGGATGCTCCGGACGTGCGTCATCCGTCCGGAGCAGCGCCGGCACCCACGGTGAGCGGCTCCGGGGTGGTCGTGGGGGTCCGGTGGTACGCCGGGGGAGTGAACGGCTCTAGAACGCCGCGGCGCCCGCACGGGTCGACGTGGACACCGGGAGTGGTGGGGCGCCCGGGGGTACCGCCGTTCGAGTGACGGCTGTGACCTCGGGCGGCCGATCCACAGCGAATCCCTGCTCCTGCACACCGATCCGGGCTCAAGACCGGCGGCCGGGGGGCCGAAGGAGTGTCTGAGCCTCGAGAACCACAGCCCCACACCACCGGAGGATGGCCCCGTGTCCGATCTCACCAGCGTCGCGCTGCACACCGCACTGAACGGTCTGCAGGCGCGCCAGCGGGCCATCGCCGACAACGTCTCGAACATCAACACCAAGGGCTACCTGGCCAACAAGGTGCAGTTCGAGAGTGCGCTGAAGAACGCGATCGCCACCGGCGACGCGTCGGCGGCCGCGACCGCCGGCATCTCCACGAAGAAGTCGCTGGAGCCCACCCGCGAGGACGGCAACAACGTCAACCTCGACGAGGAAGTGATCTCCCAGACCTCGACGAACCTCAGCTACCAGACGGTGCTGAACGCGTTGAACTCCAAGTACTCGTTGCTGCGCACCGCGATGAGCAGCCAATAGGCGGCGGTGTCCCCCTGACCCCCGTCCCCCTGACCTGACATCCGGAGCGAACCCATGAGCATCTTCGACGCGATCGGCATCGCCGGCACCGGCGTCACCGTGAACCGCAAGTGGATGGACGCCGTCAGCGACAACCTGGCGAACATCAACACCGCGACCCGCACCGACGAGGACGCCTTCGCCGCGAAGTACGTCGTCGCCACCGAGGCCGCCGACGGCAAGGGCACCCAGGTGGCCGGCATCGTCGAGGGCAGCGCCGAGGGCCGCATGGTCTACGAGCCCGACAACCCGCTGGCCGACGAGCAGGGGTACGTCAAGTACCCCGACATCGACATGAGCACGCAGATGACCTCGCTGATGATGGCCCAGCGCGCCTACCAGGCGAACCTGCAGACCATCACCAGCGCCCGGGAGGCCTACACGGCCGCCCTGCAGCTCGGGAAGGCGTGAGCGCGGTGAGCATCGAATCGATCGGCGGCGTCGGCGACGTCGCCAGCACGCTCGGAACGCTGGCCACCGGCTACGGCCAGGGCATCGAGGACATGGACAACGCCCAGATGACCCGGGGGATCGGGGCCGCCACCGGCACCACCGCCACCGGAACCGTCGGCACCGTCAACGCCTTCGGCATCCAGGGCACCTCCCAGACCTCCTCGGGCACCGACTTCGCCGAGCTGTTGTCGGGCGGCCTGGACAAGCTCCAGGGATTGCAGTCGAACTCCGATGACCTGGCTGTGAAGGCCGCCACCGGCGACCTGACCAACGTGCACGACTACATGATCGCCAGCAACGAAGCCCAGCTGGCCACTCAGCTCACCGTCGCAGTCCGCAACAAGGCCGTCGACGCCTTCAACGAGATCATGAGGATGCAGGTCTGATGGCCAAGGCCAAGGGAACAGCGGCGATCGTCGAGAACGCCAAGAACTTCGTCTCCGGATTCCGGACCTTCTCGGCCGGCCAGAAGGCGGTCGTCATCGCGGTCGTCGTCGCCCTCCTGGGCGGCGCGGTCCTCTTCTCCCAGTGGGCGTCCAAGCCCTCGTACGCGCCGCTGTTCTCGAACCTGTCGGGAACCGACGCGAACGCCATCACCGAGAAGCTCACCGCCGACGGTGTGGACTACGAGATCGCCGACGGTGGCAAGTCCATCCTGGTGCCGGCCGACAAGGTCGACGCCGAGCGCCTGGCCATGGCCGGTGCGGGCCTGCCCGCCGACACCGAGTCCGGCTACACCCTGCTGGACCAGCAGGGCGTGACCACCTCGGAGTTCATGCAGCAGAAGAACTACCAGCGTGCGCTCTCGCAGGAGCTGGCCTCGACGATCAAGTCGATCGACGGCGTCGACTCCGCCGTGGTGAACCTGGCCATCCCGGCCAAGGACGTCTTCCTCGACGAGCAGGACCCGACCACCGCCTCGGTCCTGGTCAAGCTCGCCGCGGGCAAGGAGCTGTCCAACGACCAGGTCACCTCGGTGGTGAACCTCGTCGCCGGCGGTGTCGAGGGCATGGACCCCAAGAACGTCTCCGTGGTCGACGACAAGGGGAACACCCTGTCCTCGGACGGGTCGGGCTCGACCGCGCAGAACGAGAAGACCAGCGACTACAACGCCGCCGCGTCCTCGGACCTGCAGAACTACCTCGAGAGCATCTACGGCAAGGGCAACGTCAAGGCGACCGTCAAGGCGACCCTGGACTTCGACGACAAGACCGTCCAGTCCAAGGAGTACACCCAGCCGCAGCAGATCGACCCGCTCGCGGAGTCGACGACGTCGGAGACCTACAACGGCACCGGCGGCACCGCCGCGACCGGCGTCCTGGGCCCGGACAACATCGCGGTCCCCGCCGGTGAGGGCACCGACGGCGACGGCGGCTACGCCAAGAACTCCGAGACCAACAACAACGCGATCAACGAGACCAACACGGTCATCAAGCAGGCCCCCGGCAAGGTCACCAAGCAGACCGTCTCGGTCGTGCTGAACGCCGGCGCCGAGGGCGCCGCGGCCGCCGCGGACGTCAACCAGGTCACCCAGATCGTCAACCAGGCCGCGGGCATCGACCCGGCCCGCAACGACACGGTCTCGGTCGTCAAGACCGCCTTCGACGACACCGCCGCCGCCGACGCCGCCGCCGCGCTGGCCGAGGCCGAAGCGGCCGAGGAGCAGCAGACCCTCATCGGCTACGCCAAGACCGCCGCGCTGGCCCTGCTGGTCCTGATCATGCTGATCGTCATCCTGATCGCCTTCCGCCGCCGCAAGGTGGAGACGGTGGACGTCCTGGACGTCGACCCGCTCCAGCTGGGCGACATCACCGCCCCGGTGGAGGACTTCAAGGAAATCGCCCCGGTTGCCGAGAAGCCAGTGGCGCTCGAAGCAGCACCGGTGGACCCGGCCCTGGAGGCCGCGGCCGCCCGCCGCACCGAGGTCGTCGAACTCGTCTCCCGCCAGCCCGAGGAAGTCGCGGAACTGCTCCGCGGCTGGCTCGCCGATCGGAGGTCCTGAGCCTTGTCGTCCACCGAGCTCGAGGTCGCACCCCTGAGTGGGGCCCAGAAGGCCGCCGTCCTGCTGCTGCAGGTCGGTCAGGAGAACGCCGCGAAGGTGCTGGGGCACCTGCGCCCGGCGGAGATCGAGGAGCTGACCGCCGAGATCCTGCGGCTGCGCACGGTCAGCCCCGAAGTGGCCGGCGTCGTCCTGGAGGAGTTCCACGGGATGATCGCCTCGCCGCTGCGCGGCGGGCTCGGTGGCCTGGACTACGCCCAGTCCCTCCTGGAGGGGGCGCTGGGCGCCGAGGGCGCCGCCGAGGTCCTGGGCCGCGTCGCCGAGGCGGCCGTGGTGCAGCCCTTCCAGTTCCTGCACCAGGCCGACCCGCAGCAGATCCTCACCTTCCTGACCGGTGAGCACCCGCAGACCATCGCCCTGGTGGTGGCGCACCTGCGCCCGGACCAGGCCTCGATGATCCTGGGCGGCCTGGCCGCCGACGTGCAGGCGGACATCGCGCTGCGCATCGCCACGATGGAGGCGACCAGCAGCGAGTACGTCCGCCTCGTCGAGGACGTCGTCCAGCGCCGCACCTCCACGGTGCTGCAGGCCAAGACGAACACCGCCGTCGGCGGCGTGCAGCCCCTGGTCGACATCATCAACCGCGCCGACCGCGGCACCGAGCGCTCGATCCTGGAAGGCCTGGCGACCAAGAACGCCGCCCTGGCTGAGGAGATCCGCGGCCTCATGTTCGTCTTCGAGGACATCACGACCCTGGACGACCGCGCGATCCAGCTGGTGCTGCGCGGTGTCGAGACCGCCGACCTGGCCACCGCCCTGAAGGGCGTCAACGACACGGTCCGGGACAAGATCCTCAAGAACGTCTCCGAGCGCGCCCGCGAGAACCTGATCGACGAGATCGAGCTCATGGGCCCGGTCCGCATGTCCGCGGTCGAGGAGTCGCAGCAGAAGGTCGTGGCGATCATCCGCCAGCTGGAGGAGTCCGGCCAGATCGTGCTGACGCGTGGCGGTGACGATGACTTCGTCTCGTGAGTTCGCCACGGGGCTCACGTCCGGCACGCCCGGCACGGCGGGGGTGACGCGGCAGGCGCGGGAGTTCCGCGCCCAGCCCGTCACCTTCCAGGTCGCCGACACCCGGCCGGCGAGCGCCCGCGCACCGCGGACGTTCGTCGCGGCCCCCTCGACGGCCGGCGGGGCCACCCCGCGCGACTTCGTCGGGGTGGACCTGAGCGCGCGCGAGGACACCGAGGCCGTGGCCCGTCTTCGCGAGCAGGCCCGTACGCAGGGCTACGCGGCCGGCTGGGCCGCCGGCATGCGGCAGGCGGCGGAGAAGGCCACCGCCGAGCTGGAGGCCCAGCGCGAGGCCGCCCACGTCGCGGCCCGCCTGGACCGCGAGGAACGCCGCGGCGCCCGCAACCGCGCCGAGGAGGCCCTCCTGCTGGCCGCCCAGGCCCTGCAGGGCGAACGCGAGCCCACCGTCGGGGCCCTGGCCGACACGGTCCTGGAGCTGGCCCTGGAGCTCGCCGGTGCCGTCCTGGACCGCGAGGTGCAGCTCATGGACTCGCCCGTCGGCGAGGCCGTGCGCCGCGCGCTGCGCCCGCTGGACGGCGAGAAACCGGTCACCGTGCGCGTCAACCCGGCCGACTTGAGCGCCCTGACGGGTGACCGCCTCAAGGGTCGGCACGCGTCGACCGATGCAGAACTCGTGACTTACCTCCCCGACCCCACCGTGCAACCGGGTGACGCGTTCGCCCGCCAGGGTGACACCGAGGTGGACGCCGGCCTGCGGGCCAGCGTCGCCCGGGCCCTGGGTGCCCTCGTCGGAGAGGACGCCGACGGAGGTCAGGCATGACCTCCCTGGTGTCGAACCGCCTGGCCGCCGACGTGCGTGAGCTGCTGGCTCCGCAGGTCGCCCGCGCCGCCGTGGCCGCCCGCCCGCTGGTCCGCGGGCGGGTCAGCGGCATCGTCGGGCTGTCCGTGGAGGTCTCCGGCCTGGAGGCCGCCGTGGGCGAGACCATCCTGCTGGGTGACGCCCGGCACAGCATCCCCGCCGAAGTCGTTGCCGCAGAAGGCTCCAAGCTGCGCTGCCTGCCGTTGGGGCACTTGACCGGCCTGGCCGCCGGCGCCCCCGCCGTGGCCACCCGCCGCCCCTCCGACGTCCCCGTGGGCCCCTGCCTGCTGGGCCGCGTCGTCGACGCGATGGGCAACCCCCTCGACGGTGGCGAACCGCTGAGCGCCGCCCCCCGCGCCGCCCTGCACGCCACCCCGCCGCCGGCGCTGACCCGCGGCCGGGTCGACACCCCGCTGGGCCTGGGCGTGCGTGCGCTGGACACCCTCGTGCCCGCCGGCCGCGGCCAGCGCTTCGGCATCTTCGCCGGTTCCGGCGTCGGCAAGTCCTCGCTGCTGTCCATGATCGCCCGCGGCACCTCCGCCGACGTCTCGGTGCTGGCGCTGATCGGTGAACGTGGCCGAGAGGTCCGCGAGTTCATCGAGGACGACCTGGGCGCCGAGGGCCTGGCCCGCTCCGTCGTCGTCGTCGCCACCTCCGACGAGGCGCCGGTGCTGCGCCTGCGCGCCTCGCTGACCGCCACCGCCATCGCCGAGTCGTTCCGCGACATGGGCGCCGACGCGGTGCTGATGATGGACTCCCTCACGCGCGTGTCCATGGCCCAGCGCGAGATCGGCCTGTCGGTCGGTGAGCCGCCCGCCACCCGCGGGTACCCGCCGAGCGTCTTCGCCCTCATGCCGCGTCTGCTCGAGCGCGCCGGGCCCGGGGTCACCGGCTCCATCACCGGCATCTACACCGTCCTGGTCGACGGTGACGACCACAACGAGCCCATCGCCGACGCGGCCCGCTCCATCCTGGACGGCCACGTCGTCCTGGACCGCCGGCTGGCCACCGCCGGGCACTTCCCGACCATCGACGTGCTGGAGTCGGTCTCCCGCGTCGCCGGCCGCGTCACCACCCCCGAGCAGAAGGCCGCCGCCACGGCGCTGCGCCGGGTCATGGCCGCGCACCGCGACGCCAAGGAGCTCATCGACGTCGGCGCCTACCAGCCCGGGGCCAACCCCGAGGTGGACGCCGCCGTCGCGCACCTGCCGGCGATCAACGCCTTCCTGCGGCAGGACATCCACGACATCACGCCAGGCCCGCAGGCCTGGGCGCAGTTGCAGCAGCTCGTCTCGACGTTCGGAGGTCTGCGGTGAGCGCCACCAAGGCGATCATGGCGTTGCTGAAGTTGCGCAAGGTGCAGCAGGAACAGGCCAAGGTCGACGTGGCGGCTGCGAACGCCGTGCTGCGCAACGAGCAGCGGCGCGCCGCCCGGGTGCGCCACGAACTCGGCGAGGCCCACCTGACCGACGAGACGATGGCCGCCTGGACCGCGGCCGTCGCCCGTCGCGCGGCCCTGGTCTCCGACCTCGACAGCACCCGCGCCCTCGTCGCGCGCGCCGAGATCGACCTGGGGACCAAGCAGGCGACGTGGGCCCGCGCCCGCCGCGCCGAACGCGGTCTGGAGCGCCTCGTGGAACGTCACGAGCAGGCCCAGGAGGCGGCCGCGCTGCGCGCCGACCAGGCGGCCCTGGACGACCGCACGGTCGCCGAGTTCGCCGCCCGCGCCCGCCGCCGCGCCCAGCTCGAGGGGAACGACCTGTGAGCGGCATCGCCGAGGTCCAGGCCCGGATCTCCGACATCCAGGCCCGCATCGCCGAGTTCACCGGAGTCACTGCGGGACAGACGATCTCGCAGACGGCCACGAAGCTGTCCGCCACCTCCTCCGCGTCGTCCTCCTCCTCCACCGCCTTCGCGGACGCGCTGTCGACGTCCTCCTCGGGCGCCGTCGTGACCCGCGGCACGCGCTCGGTCGCCGACACCTCCACGGGGCAGAAGCTGCTGGCCGTGGCCAAGCAGTTCACCGGCACGCCCTACAAGTGGGGCGGCACGACCCCCGACGGTTTCGACTGCTCGGGCCTGATCCAGTACGCCGGCAAGCAGATCGGCCTCACGCTGCCCCGCACGGCCGCCCAGCAGGCCAAGGTCGGCACCGAGGTGCCCTCGCTGGACCAGGCCAAGCCCGGCGACCTGGTCGTGCTGTCGGGCGGGCACCACATCGGCATCTACGTCGGCAACGGCCAGATGCTGCACGCACCGAAGACGGGGGACGTCGTGAAGATCTCCAAGGTCTGGGAGACGCCCATGACCATCCGCCGCCTGGGCACCACCGCCGCCACGACGGCCGCGGGCGTCGGGGTCGCGGCCTCGCTGCTGGCCGGTGTCGCCTCGGCGGACACCTCCTCCTACGTGCGACCGGCCTCGCTGACCTCAAGTTCTGCCGCGGGCACGTCGAAGTCCGCTCCGTACGAGGCCGCGTTCAGCGCCGCCGAGCAGAAGTACGACCTGCCCACCGGGCTGCTGCGGGCCGTGGCCAAGCAGGAGTCCGGGTTCAACCCGAACGCCAAGAGCCACGCCGGCGCAACGGGTCTCATGCAGTTCATGCCCGCCACGGCCAGGAGCCTGGGCATCGACCCGACCGACCCGTTCGCCTCGATCGACGCCGCCGGCAAGTACCTCAAGCAGCACCTGGACAGCTTCGGTTCGGTGTCGCTGGCGCTGGCCGCCTACAACGCCGGTGCCGGCAACGTCCGCAAGTACGGCGGCATCCCGCCGTTCAGCGAGACCCAGAACTACGTCAAGAAGATCACCGCCGACCTCGGGAGTGCCGCGTGAGCACCAACCTGTCCGTGACGTCGCTGCCGTTCACGACCACCTCGCGCGACTCCGCTCGCCCGTCCTCGTCCTCCGCGGGGGACGACTTCGCGAACTCCTTCGGGCAGGCCGTGCAGGACCTGCGCACCTCGGCACGTGAGGAGCGTTCCCCGCGGGACAGCCGTGACGTGCGGGACTCCCGTGACTCGCGGGACCTCGAGGACGTCCGCTCCTCGCGGGCCGAGGACGTGCGCCCGGACGCCACCAGCCGTCCCGAGCGGTTCGCCGACGGGCGCAGCACGCGCCCCGAACGTCCCGACACGCCGCGGAAGTCCCCGGAGGGCGTCCGCCCGAAGAAGGACGCGGCCGACGTCGAGGCCGCGGACACGACGGGCACGACGGACGCCCGGGAGGCTCCCGAGCAGACCGCGACGCCGGCCGTTCCCGTCGACCCCTCGCTGCTCGGCCTGCCCGCGGCCCTGCGCGCGGTGCTGACCCCGGCGCAGACGCCTGCCCCGGCCGTTGCGGCCGAAGGCGCCGCCGCGACCGCCGCTGCGGTGACCGCCGCGCCGACCGCGGCTGCGGCGCTCGCTCCGGCGCAGGCCGAGGCGCCCCTCGCCGCCCCGGCTCAGATGCCGACGCAGGCTTCGCCGCAGGCCGCTGCGGCAACCGTTCCCGCCGCCGCTCCCACGGTGCCCGGCCAGCCGCTCGTGCCCGTGACGTCGCAGCCCGCCACGGGCCAGCCGGTCCCGGCCACCTCGGCCGCCCCGGTCCAGACCGCGCCCGTGCCGGCCGTCGGCGTCCCGGTGGCGCAGGCCCCGGCCGCGGCCCAGGTCCAGGCCCCCGCCACCCCGGTCGACGTCGCGCTCGCGGGTGCCACCGTCACCAGCTCCTCCGCGCCCACCGCCCCGGCCGCTCCCGTGGCCGTGCAGACCGCGGTCACCGGGCTGCCCCAGCACGTGACGCAGGCCTCGGTGGCCGGGTCGACGGTTCCGGTTGCCCCGCAGGGTGTTCCGGCCCAGGTGGCGGCCACCGTCGCGCAGCCGGTGGTCACCCAGGCCGCCGCGCAGCCCACCACGCAGCCTGCCGGCCCCTCGGCCGCGCAGCCCGACGCCACCGTGCCGACGGCGACCGCGCCGACGGCGCCGACGGCGGGGGAGACCTCCGGTCAGGCCGGACAGCAGTCCGGGCAGCAGTCCGGGCAGCAGACCCCGGGGCAGCAGCCGCAGACCGTCGCCCCGGCCGCGCCGCGCGCCGCCGCGGGTGAGGTTCCGGCGCCGGCCCAGCCGGTCGTGCTGGCCGCCAGCCCGGTCGTCGCGCAGCCGATCGCCGCTCCGGTGACCGCCGCGGCCGCGCAGCCGCAGGCCGCCGACGTGGACCCGGCCGCCGGCCTGGTGCCGACGCCCACGCCGACCGTCCCGACCACCGGTGCGACCACCGCCGCGGCCGGTCCGGTGACCTCCACCCCGCCGGCTCCGCTGCCGCTGACCAACCCGGCCGCGTTCGCGCACGGCCTGGCCGGCCGCCTCGGCGACCTGCCGGTGGCCGACGACGTGCACCGGATGTCCGTCGAGGTCAACCCGGTGGGGCTGGGGCCGGTCAAGGTGACGGCCGAGGTGACCGACGGGGCCCTGCACGTCTCGCTGGCCGGTGCCTCCGAGGCGGCCCGGCACGCGCTGAAGGCCGCCGTCGGCGACCTGCAGCGGGAACTGGCCACCACCAGCTTCACCCAGACCACCGTCGACGTCCGCGCCGACTCCGGCACGGCGCAGCAGCGCCAGTCCGCCGACGCGCAGTCCGGCGGCCAGCAGGGCGGTGGCCAGCGTCCCCAGCAGCAGTCCCCGGGCTCCGGTTTCACCGCCGGATCGGCGCGTTTCGCCGCCGACGAGCGCCGGGTGGCCGCCCGCACCGCGGCTGCCGCGGCCGACGGTCGCATCGACCTGAGCGTCTGAACCCTTTCAGCGGGGGAGCCACCTGTCAGGAGGCTGTGGTTCCCCCGGCCGGGTTAAAGAACCTCACCCGTTCGACCGAAGGAGTAGGCATGACCATCGACGCGGCCAGCGGCTCGAACCCGTACGCGGGGCTCATCGCCAACTCGGACCTGCTCACGCAGACCAACGCGGCGAAGAACGCCAACAAGACGGACACGTCCGCCGCGGCGACGGGTACGGCCAAGACCAAGGAGGACAAGGACATGTTCCTCAAACTCCTGGTCGCCCAGCTGAAGTACCAGGACCCCTCCAAGCCGGCCGACACGACCGCCTTCATGGCCCAGACGGCGCAGTTCTCCGCGCTGGAAGCCATGCAGGACGTCGCGACGACCAGCGGCTCGATGGTCGCGGCGCAGAACAAGCTGCAGGCCAGCACGATGATCGGCCAGACGGTCTCCTACACCGGCGAGGACGGCACCACCAAGAGCGGTGTCGTGAAGTCGGCGTCCTTCACCCAGGGCTCGGTCGGCGGCACCGCCGGCGAGCCGGTCCTCAACGTGGACGGCGTCAGCGTCGTCCTGTCCAAGGTCTCCGGGGTGGGTGCGGTCGGCACCACCACGGCAACGGGCTCCTCGCAGTCCGCCTGAGCCTCCCAGCTCGCCCCTCCAGTTCCCCGTCAGTCCCTCGAAAGGTCTGAAGCATGCTCCGCTCCATGTTCTCCGGTGTCAGTGGTCTCCGGTCGCACCAGACGATGATGGACGTCGTCGGCAACAACATCGCCAACGTCAACACCGCGGGCTTCAAGAGCTCCAGCGTCGTCTTCGCCGACACGCTGTCGCAGCTGACGAAGGCCGCCGGCGCACCGACCGACGCCGCAGCCGGCACCAACCCGGCGCAGGTCGGCCTCGGCGTCCGCGTCCAGGCGATCGCCACGAACATGACGCAGGGTTCGGCGCAGTCGACGGGCAAGTCGACCGACCTGATGCTGCAGGGCGACGGCATGTTCGCCATCCAGCAGGGCGACGGGACGTTCTACTCCCGCAACGGTTCCTTCACCCTGGACGCCAACGGCTCCGTCGTGACCAACGACGGTGGGTACGTCATGGGTTGGAAGGCCGACGAGGCCGGAAACGTCAACACCAACTCGCAGATCGGCAAGCTGGTCATCCCGTCCGACACGGTGATGCCTGCGGTCGCCACCGACGAGGTCACCATCAAGGGCAACCTGGACAAGACGGCCAACGCGGACGGCTCGGCGCGTTCGGTCCAGTCGTCCTTCACCGCCTACGACGACCAGGGCGTCGCCAGCAAGATCTACCTGACCTTCACCAACTCCGGTACCGACGACAAGTGGTCGGTCGGCTGGTCGCCGACCGCCGATGGAACCCCGACCGCGCTGGGCACCGGCATCGACTTCGGGGCCACCAGCGGGGCCACCGCTGCCCCCACCTCGCTGACGATCACGGGCGGCCCGACGGGTGACGACATCACGGTCGACCTGAGCCAGCTGACCGGCTACGTCGGCACCACCGGGACCAGCTCCCTCAACCCCGTCGCCGACGGCGCCCCCATCGGCACCCTGACGGGCTTCTCGTTCGGCACCGACGGTGTCATCACGGGCAACTACTCCAACGGCTACAAGCAGACGCTGGGTCAGATCGCCATCGCGTCGTTCAACAACGTTGCGGGTCTGCGCAAGGAGGGCAACTCCCTCTACAGCGTGTCGACGAACTCGGGCCAGCCCGTCTTCGGCATCGCCGGCTCCGCCGGCCGTGGCGCCATCCTCGCCGGCTCCCTCGAGATGTCGAACGTCGACCTGTCCGCCGAGTTCACCAACCTGATCCTCGCCCAGCGCGGTTTCCAGGCCAACTCCAAGGTCATCACGTCCTCGGACGAGCTGCTGCAGGACCTGGTCAACCTCAAGCGCTGACGCTGACGCTGGTGCCGGCCTGGTTCAAGGAGCCAGCGGCACCTGCCGAACACCCTCTCGGAGCACAGTTCCGGGAGGGTGTTCTCGTTTCCCGGTCCGTCGCTCAGCGTGACGAAACGTGGCCCATTAGCACGAACGGGTGCACGCTGCAACCCCCTCTCAGGTCCACAGGTCGCACGCCGATGGAAAGGGTGGAAACACCCAGCCCACGGACGGGCGCCCCGCTCTCCACCGCCAAGGACGGATCCCTCGTGATTCTCGTGACTCGCCTCAACGGGTCGGTGTTCGCCGTGAACCCCGACCTGATCCAGCGCGTCGACTCGACCCCTGACACCGTCATCACGCTCGTGGACGGAGCCAAGTTCGTCGTCACCGAGCCGCTGGCCGAGATCGTCGAGCGCGTGATGGCGTTCCGCGCCCGGGTCGTCGCCACCGCGCACGCGCTGGAGGAGACGGGGACCGCCGACGTCCTCGAGCTGCCCACGCACCCCACCACCAACCCGACCACCAGCGCGACGGACGGCGAGCTGCCGGCCCCGACCCCGCTGCACCGCAGGAGGCCGTGAGCCATGGACTTCGCAACTATCGGCGGGCTCATCATCGCCGCGGCCGCCATCCTGTGGACGCAGAACCACGAGGGCGGCAGCCCCACGGACATCCTGCTGCCCGGTCCGCTGGTCCTGGTGTTCATCGGCTCCCTGGGCGTCGGCCTCATGGGCGGCACCCTCAAGGACGGTCTGGCCTCGCTGAAGGCGCTGCAGAAGGCGTTCCTGGGCAAGCCGAAGAACTCCGGCGAGACCGTCGGCGTCATCGTCAAGATGGCCGAGCGCGCACGCCGTGAGGGCCTGCTGGCCCTGGAGGACGCCATCAAAGAGGTCGACGACGAGTTCCTGCGCGACGGCCTGCAGACCGCCATCGACGGCACCGACCCGGACGAGCTGTACGAGATCCTCTCGGCGCAGATTCAGGCCAAGAAGGCCGCGGACAAGCAGGTCGCGAAGTTCTGGGGTGACCTGGGTGGTTACGCCCCCTCCGTCGGCATCGTCGGCACGGTCATCTCCCTCACCGTCGTCCTGCAGAACCTCTCCGACGCCGGCTCGCTCGGCCCGATGATCGCCGCGGCGTTCGTCGCCACCCTGTGGGGTGTGGCCAGCGCCAACATCTTCTTCCTGCCCGTGCAGACCCGCCTGATGCGTCTGTCCGGTCTGGAGACCGCGCAGATGGAACTGGTCGTGGAGGGCATCCTGGCCATCCAGGCCGGCTCCAACCCGCGCTCGGTGGCCAAGAAGCTCGAGAGCCTGCTGCCCCCGGGCACCGCGGTTCCGGACAAGAAGGCGGCCTGATGTCGGCGGCGCACAAGCGGCGTCACAAGCACGAGGAGCACGAGGAGCACGTCAACCACGAACGGTGGCTGGTCTCCTACGCCGACATGCTGACGGTGCTCATGGCGCTGTTCATCGTCCTCTTCGCGCTCAGCCAGATCGACCAGCTGAAGTTCGCGCAGTTCAAGGAGGGCCTGACCGAGGGCACCAGCAGCACCAACCTGGCGCTGTCGGGGCAGCAGGGCGTCAACGACGTCACGAACGGTCAGGACCCCATCGACCTCACGCCGCTGGCCCAGGGCCAGCCGATGCAGGCGCAGCAGGTGCTGCAGGCCGCGCAGAACGCGCAGACGGCCTCGGACCTGCAGGACGCCCGTGAGGAGGTCGAGGACTACCGCGAGATCGAGAAGCAGATCAACGACGCCCTCACCGCCAAGGACCAGCAGGACCAGGTGACCTACCGGATCACCTCCGACGGCCTGGTCGTGGGTCTGGTGGCCGACAACGTGTTCTTCGCCAACGCCTCGGCCGAGGTGGAGACCACGGGCCGCGAGGTCCTGGACACCATCGCGCCGATCCTGGCGCAGCTGGACAACGACATCGCCGTGCAGGGTCACACCAACAACCTGCCGCTGACCGGGAACTCCCGGTACCGCGACAACTGGGACCTGTCCGCAGCCCGGGCGACCACCGTCGTCCAGCGCTTCCTGGCCGCCGGGATCGCCCCGGTGCGGCTGTCCAGCACCGGCTACGCCGACTCCCGTCCGCTGTACCCGGCCGAGGACCCCAAGGCGCTGACCGGCAACCGTCGCGTCGACCTGGTGGTCGCCTCGCCGAGCTCGGACGCCGTCAAGGCGCTGCTGCCCGAGGTGGCCGCGCAGACCTCCACCGAGGGCGCGCCGACCGAACTCACCGGCACCACCGACACCTCCGGCACCACCGGCGAGTCCGGCACCACCACCGCGGACGTCGACGCGGCGGCCGGCATCACGCCGGACATCGCGACCAACGTCGCCCACTGACAGAGCCCACCGACCACCCGACCATCCCAGCGAACAGGGGAGAGACCATGGCCAAGAAGGACAAGGGCGACGGCGAGTCCAAGCCCGGCGGCATGAAGAAGCTCATCGTCATCGGCGCGGCCGCGGCCGTGCTGCTGGCCGGCGGCACCGGCGCCGGCGTGTTCATGCTCACCAAGGGCGACACCGCCGCGGCCGCCACGACCGAGGAGGAGCACCTCGAGCCCGGTGACGTCACCGCGCTGGACCCGATCAGCGTCAACCTCGCCGACGGGCACTACCTCAAGATCGGCGTCGCCCTGCAGGCCGTGGCCTCCGAGGCCGGCGGCCACGGATCCAGCACCACCCTCGACGGCAGCAAGGCGCTGGACCTGGTCATCGCCGAGTTCTCCAACCTGTCGATGACCGACCTGCAGAACGCCGAGCAGCGCAACCACTACAAGGACGAGCTGCAGGAGAAGATCATCGAGGCCTACACCCACGAGGTCGAAGAGGTCGAGACCAAGCAGGTCATGGGCATCTACCTCACGCAGTTCGTCATGCAGTGAGTCGTCCCCGACCCACGCAGGGCCCCGAGCGGACACGCTCGGGGCCCTGCGTCGTCGTCACGCCCAGCCCAGCGCCTGCGCGATCCCGTCGACGGTGACGTCCAGCAGCGTGCTGTGACCGGTGGTGCGGCCGGGACCCGTGAGCAGCGTGACACTCCTGCGGTGCGGGTGATCACCCAGACCTCCCCGGCGCCGCGCGCGAAGTGGAACGGCACCTTCTCCCACGTCTCGTCGCCGGGGGACTCGAACTCGACGACCTCGACGGTGGGCAGGTACAGGGTCAGGTCCTCGATCGGCGTGCTGGTCCAGCCCATGCCGGGCACGCGGAAGTCGTGCTCGTCGGTGCCGAGGTTGAACTCGCCCAGCGTCGTCAACCCCGCCGCGCTCGCGTGGCCGGCGAGGGCGAGCGACAGCCGGTGGGCCAGAGCGCCGTGACTGCTGTGCGCGTGCGGTACCACGTGGTAGACCCCGTCCCAGACCTCGTCGCGACCGTCCTGGCCCAGGCGTCGGCGCTCAGCCAGCCAGGAGTCGAGGGCACCGCCCTGCACGACGTAGGTGGTGGTGCTCGTGCGCGCCTCCTCGAGGGAACCGCCGGGCGTCGCGTTCAGGATGCCACGCGGCCCGCAGCTGCGGCCCTCCACCGACGGGGGGTGTGGACAGCGGGGCACGGGACCCGGCCCTTGAGCTGGTCCGGTGCGGGACCACCCGTTCGGACTCGCGCTAAAGGGTGACGCCCGTTCGTGCCGATAGACAGCTCGTGGCAGCCGAGACCCCCAGCACCGCAGAGCGGACAGGAACCCGTCGCTCCCGGCGACGTGGTGTGCCTGTCCCGTACGACTTCCGACGGCCGACCAAGCTGTCGCGTCAGCACGCCCGCGTGCTCGAGATCACCTACGAGGGCTTCTGCCGGCAGTGGGCGACCCTGCTCTCCTCGACCCTGCGCACCACCGTGCAGGTCGAGCTGGACGGCATCCAGCAGTACAGCTACGACGAGTACGCCGCGTCGCTGCCGATGCCGACGGTCATGGCGGTCTTCGACCCCGAGCCGCTGGCCGGTGCGGCGGTGCTGCACCTGGACATGGAGTTCGTGCTCTCCTGCATCGAGCGGATGCTCGGCGGGACCGGCACCAACGCCCAGCCGCAGCGGCAGCTGACCGACATCGAGGCCGTCCTGGCCCGTGGGATGGTCGAGCGCACGCTCACCGAGCTGGCCTCCTCGCTGGTCTCGGTGACCGACCTGAAGCCGAAGCTGACCGCGATCGACCAGAACCCGCAGTTCGCCCAGGCCGCCGCGGCCACCGACGTGATGATCGTGTCCTCCTTCCACCTGCAGGTGGACGGGGTGACCGGTACCGCGACGCTCGCGATGCCGCTGGACCCGCTGTCGGCGGCGCTGACCGCGGCCGAGCTGCGCGTGGCCAGCCCCGAGGAGCTGCGGATCCGGCGCCTGATGCGCGACCGCCTCGACGACCACCTCGAGCACATCCCGGTGGACGTCTCGGTGCGGATGAAGGCCGCGCAGATGCGTCCCGACGAGATCCTCTCGCTCGTCCCCGGCGACGTGCTGCGACTGCCGCACCGGGCCGAGGAGCCCCTCGAGGTGGTCGCCCAGGGTGCCCACGTCGCCTCCGCCGTGGCCGGTAGCCGCGGAGCCAAACTCGCCTGCCTGATCGTCCCGACCCCCGAGGAGAACGCCCGATGAGCGCCATGACCACCACCGACCTGACCGCGATCCTGCGTGAGGCCGCCCAGGCTGCGCTCGCCGTCCTCCCGCTGTCGGCCCCCGGCACCGTCACCGAGCTCGTCCCGGCCTCGCAGGCCCCCGACTTCGGCGACGAGGGCACCGCGGTGTCGGCCAACTTCGCCGGTGCGTCCAACGGCCGCGTCAGCGTGATCGTCGGCGAGGAGACCCTCAACACGCTGCTCATGAGCCCCGAGGGCGCGCTCGACCCGGTCGACGCGCTGCGCCCGGCGCTGGAGACCGTCGTGCACTCCCTGGGACAGTCGGTCCTGGAGGCCGGCGTCGAGGGCGACCCGGCGCAGGCGCTGTCCCAGCTCGACGGCGGCCTGGTCGCCGTGGTCGAGGCCGACGGCCAGCCGCTGGCCCTCATCGGCCTGACCCTGTCGGCCCAGGCGACCGAGGCGGCCCCCGCCCCCGCCGCCACCGCGACCGCTTCGGCGGCAACGGCTTCGGCGGGTCGCCCCCGCACGATGGACCTGCTGCGCGACGTGCAGATGGACGTCACCGTCGAGCTGGGCCGCACCAGCATGACCGTCCAGGACCTGCTGGCCCTGACCCCCGGCTCGGTCGTCGAGCTGGACCGCGCCGCCGGTTCCCCGGCCGACATCCTCGTCAACGGCCAGCTCATCGCCCGCGGTGAGGTCGTCGTGGTCGACGAGGACTACGCCATCCGCATCACCGAGATCGTCACCCCGGAGGCCGGCGCCTGATGGATGCGGTCGCCGCGATCGCTCGCACGAGCATCTCCCTGGTGGCGGTGCTCGGCCTGCTCTACCTGATCTCCCGCTGGCTGCGCCGCCGTCAGGGCGGCGTGGCCGCGGGGGCGGACTTCTCCGTCCTGGCCAAGCAGAGCCTGGGCGCCAAGGCCGCCGTCGCGCTGGTCAAGGTCGGCGACCGCGCGCTGGTCGTCGGCGTGTCCGACGCCGGCGTGAACCTGCTGGGGGAGACCGACGTGGCGGCCGTCTTCAAGGATTGCGCCGAACGTGTCGAAGAGGTTGACATCACCACCCCGGTGACCGCCAAGGACTCGGCGGAGGGCACGACCGGCACGGATGCCGTTGACACGCAGGACGAGACGCAGCCCCAGGTGGGGGAGCGCTACGTCCGCAAGGCCGGCGAGACGATCGCGGTGAAGAACCCTGCACGACACGCCCCGACGGGAGTGCAGGGCTCGGCGCTCAACCCGGCCACCTGGTCCAAGGCAGTCGACGTTCTTCGTGAGAGGACGACCCGCAGGTGACGAAGTCCCGAGTCCGCACCCTGGCGGCTGCGCTGCTGCTGTCCGGCGGTCTGATCGCCGCGGGCGCCTCCAGCGCCACGGCCGCCGCCCCGACGAGCATCACCGCCGCCGCGTTCACGACCTCCGTGAGCGCCGGCGTGCAGGCCCCCACCGCCCCGGTGGCCCCCCAGGCCCCGGCCGACGCGGGCTCGGTCTCCCTCGACATCAACGGCGTCGACGGCAAGCCCAGCCAGTCGATCACCATCATCATCGCGCTGACGATCCTGTCGGTGGCCCCCGCGCTGCTGCTGCTCACGACGGCGTTCACCAAGATCCTCATCGTCCTGGGCCTGACCCGCAACGCGCTGGGCCTGACCGGCACCCCGCCCAACCAGGTGCTGGCCGGGCTGGCGCTGTTCCTGACGATGTTCGTCATGGCACCCACGTTCAGCCAGATCAACGACGTGGCGATCCAGCCCTACCTGAACCAGGGGATGACGGCGACGCAGGCCTTCGAGGCGGGCTCGGTGCCGCTCAAGGAGTTCATGCTCAAGCAGACGCGGCCCGAGGAACTGGCCCTGATGACCAAGGCCGCCGACCGCGAACTGCCCGCCACCCGCGAGGAGACGCCGCTGACCACCCTGGTGCCGGCCTTCGCGCTCTCGGAACTGCGCAGCGCCTTCATCATCGGGTTCGTCATCTTCATCCCCTTCCTGGTGATCGACATCGTCGTCTCCGGGGCCCTGATGAGCCTGGGCATGATGATGCTGCCGCCGGTCACGGTCGCCCTGCCCTTCAAGCTCCTGCTGTTCGTGATGGTCGACGGCTGGGGACTCATCATCAAGTCGCTGGTCTCCTCCTACACCGGTTGACCTGCTGCGCCGCAACGCCTCCCAGGCGCGTTTCGAACGCCCCGCACCGCCCCGGCGGTGCGGGGCGTCGTCGTTCCCGCGCGCCGCCCCCACCCGGTCGGGCTCAAGGAGTTCACCCGATCGGCCGAGACAGTCAGTGCACACCCCAGCGACCGGAAGGCGAACAGATGACCGACGTGACCGTCATCCACATCGGGATGACCGCTCTCGTCCTCGCCGCCAAGCTCTCCGCCCCCCTGCTGTTGACCGCCCTGGCCGTCGGCTTCGGCATCTCCCTGTTCCAGAGCGTCACCCAGCTGCAGGAGCAGACCATCGCCTTCGTCCCCAAGGCCGTCGCCGTCGGTGTCGCGATCGTCGTGTGCGGCAAGTGGATGCTGCACGAGGCGACCAGTTTCACCGCCGCGCTGTACGAGCAGATCCCCTCGCTGCTGACCCACGGGGGCTGAGCGTGCAGGGAATGCCGAGCGTCCCGCTCGACCTCCTCATGGCGATGCTGCTGGCCAGCGTCCGGGCCGCGGCGTTCCTCATGATCGCCCCGCCGTTCGCCAACAAGGCCGTCAACGGCCGCGTCAAGGCGATGCTGGCCGTCGCGCTGGCCCTGCCGGTCGCGGTGCGCCTGCGCGAGACCGTCCCGGCCGTGGAGCCGGCCGCCATCATCACCGCCGTCGTCCAGCAGGCCCTCGTCGGCGTGGTCATGGGCGCCTTCGTCGCGATGGTCTTCGCCGCGGTGCAGGCCGCCGGTGATCTGCTGGACCTGTTCGGCGGGTTCCAGATGGCCAGCGCCTACGACCCGCTGATGCAGGCGCAGACGGCCATCTTCGGCAAGCTCTACAGCTGGACCACCACCGCGCTGCTCGTCGTCACCGGCGGGCACCTGCTGATCCTGCAGGGGTTCTTCCGCTCCTACGACGTGCTGCCGCTGAACGCCGGCCTGGACACCGGGACCATCGCCCGGGTGTTCACCGAGGGCATCGCCCAGCTCATGCTGTCGGCGCTGCAGATCGCCGCCCCGCTCATCGCGGTGCTGTTCATCACCGACATCGGCCTGGGCCTGCTCTCGCGCGTGGCCCCGGCCCTGAACGTCTTCGCCATGAGCTTCCCGGTCAAGATCCTCATCACCCTGACCCTGGCCGGGTTCACCTTCTCGATGCTGCCCGGTGTCGTCGGCGACCTGGCCGACACCGCCCGCGAGGCCATCGTGCGGATGGTCACCCCCGTGCTCACGGGAGGTGAGGGCGGGTGAGCGGGGAGAAGACCGAGAAGCCGACTCCGAAGAAGCTCAAGGAAGCGCGCGACGAGGGCAACATCCCCTTCTCCCGCGACGTCGCGGCGTGGCTGTCGACCGGGGCCGGCGCCGTGACGATCCCGCACACCATGACCTCGGGGGAGACCCTGCTGCGGCGGGTCCTGGGCAACATCGACAGCGTCGCCGCGCACCCCGAACCTGCGCGCGCCCTGGCGGCGCTGACCGACGCCTTCTCCGGCATCCCCACCGTGCTGGGGCCGCTGGCCATCGCCACCGTCCTGGCCGTCGTCGTCTCCGGCGCGATCCAGGGCACGCTGCGGCCGGCGCCGAAAAAGCTCAAACCCAAGTTCAGCAACCTCAACCCCTGGAACGGCCTGAAGCAGCACTGGGGACCGCAGGCCATCTGGGAGGGCACCAAGTCGCTGCTGAAGACGCTCGTCATCGGCGGCGTCATGTGGATGGTCGCCAAGGACCTGGCCCCGCAGCTCATCGGCCAGGGTCTGATGCCCACCGCCTCGATCCTGACCCTGACCAAGGCCGCGATCGTGAAGATGCTGATGGTCACCATCCTCATCGGGCTGGTCATCGCCGCGGCCGACTACGCCATGAGCCGGCGCCGCATCATGAAGAAGCTGCGCATGTCCAAGGAGGACATCAAGCAGGAGCACAAGAACGCCGAGGGTGACCCGCTGCTCAAGGGCGCCATCCGCTCCAAGCAGATGTCCATGTCCCGCAACCGGATGATGGCCGCGGTCGCCGACGCCGACGTCGTGCTGGTCAACCCCACCCACATCGCCGTCGCCCTGCGCTACGAACCGGGCACCGGAGCGCCCAAGGTCGTCGCCAAGGGCGCCGGCGCCATCGCGACGAAGATCCGCGAGAAGGCCAAGGAGAACGACGTCCCGCTGGTCAAGGACGTCCAGCTGGCCCGCGCGATGTACAAGGAGGTCAAGATCGGCCAGGAGATCTCGCCCGAGTTCTTCGCGGCCGTGGCCAAGGTGCTGGCGTTCGTCATGAGCCTGCGCACCCGCGGTTCGCTGACCGCCTTCGGCGAGGCGCACACCGTCCCGGCCTGAGCCCCGCGCCCCCGCGGAAACAACAGTCTCCGTCGTCCGGACCCCGGTTCCGGTGACGGAGACTGTTGTTTCCGCGGGGGCGCGGGGGCGCGGGGGCGACGGTGGTGTTCAAGGTCGGGGACGGGGCGACCGATGGCAACGGGGTGAGCCGAGGGGGTGAGGCGCGGACTGCGCCGAACGGGGACAGCGTGACCGGGCGCGCCCGCCGCTCCGGCGACCGCGCCGACGTCGGCGGCACCTCCGTCGGGGTCCGCCTCACCCGCGCCCTCGGCGTCGTCGTCGCCCTGCTGCTGCTCGTCGGCGTCACCGGCGCCGGGGGACTGCTGGCCACCGGCTCCTCCCGCACCCGCGAGACCCAGCTGCGCGGTCTGGAGGCGGCCAACGCCGCCCTGGAGCTCACCCTCGCCGACGCCGACGCCGCCGTCCGCGACTACCACGACACCGGCCAGCAGCGGATGCTCGACACCTTCGACCGTTCCGTCGCCGCGCTGCCGGCGCTGCGCTCCCACGTCCAGTCCCTCACCACCGACCCGTTGCAGCGCAGCCTGTTCGCCGAGCAGAGCCGTCTCATCGACAGCTGGCTGCAGGCCACCGACCCCGACCGCGGCGCCGCCGACACCACCGGCGCCGCCGCCCAGGCCGACGCCTTCGCCGACCTGCGCGAGGCCAACAGCCGCCTCGACGTCCTCGTGCGCCACCAGCGCCGCGAGGCCACCGCGACCGAGAACTGGGTCCGCTACGGCGCCCTGGCCGGCACCGGGGTGGCCCTGGCCGCCGCCCTGGCCGTCGTCGTGTCCACCGGCACCCGCACCCGACGCGCCCTCGTCGACCCCCTGCGCGCCCTCGTCGACGTCCTGGACGCCCTGCACGAGGGCGGGGGCCGCGGCGACCGCCGCACCCAGGCCGACCCCACCGACGGCCCCGCCGAGGTCCGCTCGGTGGCGCTGGCCGTCAACGACCTGGCCCGCGAGAACGCCCGGCTGCTGCAGGCGGCCGAGCAGTCCGCCCACCTGCACCGCCTCGCCGGCGACATCGGCCGGCAGGTGCGCGACCAGCTCGTGGCCGAGGACGCCCTGCAGGTCGCCGTCACCCGGCTGGGCGAGGAGCTCGGCGTGGCCCGCGTCTGGGTGCGCATGCTGACCGACGCGGGCCTGGGACCCGTCGCCCGGCAGTGGGCGCAGGCGCCGCTGGCCCCGCTGCCGGCCACCCCCGGCGACGCCGTGGCCTCCTCCGCCGACACCCGCAGCTGGCTGCACGAGCTGCACACCAGCGGCGAAGTGCAGGCCGTGCCCGACACCCGCACCCTGCGCGGGCGCTCGGCGGCCCTGGACGACTTCCTGCGCGACTGCCAGGCGCGGGCCCTGCTGCTGGTGCCCATCGGCGTCGGGGACAGGCCCCACGGCCTGCTGACGGTGGTGTGCGGCACCGGACCGCGCGACTGGAGCGTGCAGGAGGTCGACCTGGCCCGCTCCGTGGCCGTCGACCTGGCCCGCGCCCTCGTCCTGGCCGGGCTGTACCGCGCCCAGGAACGGCTGCTGGGGGAGCTGCGCGAGGTCGAGTCGGTCAAGTCCGACCTGCTGGCCACCGTCTCGCACGAGCTGCGCACCCCGCTGACCAGCATCTCCGGCTACCTGGAACTGCTGCGCGACGGCGCCGTCGGGCAGGTCTCCGAGGACGTCGCGGCCGTGCTGGGCATCGTCGAGCGCAACACCGAGCGCCTGCGCGCGCTCATCGAGGACCTGCTGCTGCTCTCGCGCGTGGAGTCCGCGCCCACCGCCGACGTGCGCGGCAGCGCGGCCGTGGCCGACCTGGTCACCGGCGTGCTGGCGGCCGTGGCCGCCTCGGCCACCCGCGGCGGCACCGTGCGCTGCACCACCCCCGAGGCGGACCTGGCCGGGCTGCGCATCGACGGCGACGCCGAGCACCTGCACCGCGCGCTGCTGGCCGTCGTCGACAACGCCGTGAAGTTCTCCCCGCCCGGGTCCCTGGTGCGCCTGCGCGTCGAACGGCACCCGCGCACCGTCCGTTTCGTGGTGCAGGACAACGGGATGGGCATTCCGGCCGGCGAGGTCCAGGCCGTCTTCGACCGCTTCGCCCGCGGGTCCAACGCCGGGGTCCAGCAGGTTCCCGGCACCGGCCTGGGGCTGACCATCGCCCGCGACCTGGTCCGCCTGCACGGCGGCACCGTCGCCCTGGACTCCACCGAGGGGCAGGGCACCACCGCCGTGGTCAGCCTGCCCCTGCACGACGCCCTGGAAGAGCTCACGCTCGGTGGTGTCCGGTGAGCGCGCACGTCCACCCCCGCGCGGCCGACCGCGCGCCGCACCTGTCGCAGCGGCCGGAGACGGCGCGGCTGGCGGCCCTGCACGGGTACGCCCTGCTCGACGCCCCCGCCGACCCCGAGCTCGACGCGATCGTGCGCATCGCCGCCGCGATCGCCGGGGTGCCCACCGCCACGGTCAACCTCATCGACGCCCACCGCCAGTGCCAGCTGTCGGCCGTCGGCTTCACCGGCCGCGACAGCGCCCGCGCCGAGTCGATGTGCGCCCGCAACCTCGCCGACCCCGACGTCGTGCACGTGCCCGACGCCCGCCTGGACGCCCGCTACGCCGGCAGCGCCTGGGTCGACGGCCGCCTCGGCGACGTCGTCTTCTACGCCTCGGCCCCGCTCGTCACCCCCGACGGGCACCACCTGGGCAGCCTGTGCGTCTTCGACGAGGTCAGCCACGAGCTCAGCGCCGGCCAGGTCGACCGGCTGCGCGACCTGGCCGGGATCGTCATGGCCCTGCTGGAACGACGCAAGCGCCACCGCGAGCAGCAGCAGCTGGTCGCCGAGGTCGAGGAGCAGCGAGAGCTCGCCGTGCTGACCCTGACCGAGCTGCAGACCCGCGAGGAGTTCACCCGCGCCCTGCTCGACACCGTCGACGTGGCCGTCGTGGCCTGCGACGCCCAGGGCCGCCTGACGGTGTTCAACCCCACCGCCCGCGCGGTGCACGGCATGGACGCCGACCCCGGCCTGCCCTCGACCGAGCACGCCGGCACCTACGGGCTCTTCGCCGCCGACGGCACCACGCCGCTGGCGGCCGGCGACGTGCCGCTGCACCGCGCCCTGCACGGGCAGAGCGTGCGCGGGGTCGAGATGGTCATCGCCCCCACCGGCCGCGACCCCGTGCGCATGGCGTGCACCGGCCGCGCCCTGCACGACGAGGACGGCGCCGTCATCGGCGCCGTCGTGGCCATGCAGGACATCACCGCCGACCGCGCCCGGATCCTGGCCCTGGAGGAGGCCGGCGAGCAGCTGCGCTCCCAGGGCGCCGACCTGGCCGCCGCCGTGGCCGACCTGCGCCGCTCCAACGACGAGCTCGGCAACCTGGCCGCCGTCGCCAGCCACGACCTGGCCGCCCCGCTGACCGTCGTCGTCGGCTACCTCGAACTCGTCCTGGACGTGCACGGGCAGGCCCTGGGCGCCGAGGGCAGCGGCTGGATCGGCACCGCCCTGCGGGCGGCGCAGCGCATGCAGGGGCTCATCGAGGCCGTCCTGGAGCACGCCCGCGCCGACTCCACCGGCTTCGCCGCGCGCCCCGTGGACGTGCGCGACGTGCTGACCCACGTGGTGGAGGACCTCGGCGCCGCGTGCGCCGAGGCCGAGATCACCTTCGACGGCGCGCCCGGCGTGGCGACCCACGCCGACCCCGTCCTGCTGCGCCAGCTGCTGCAGAACCTCGTCGGCAACTCGGTGCGCTACCGCAGTCCCGACCGGCCCTGCCGGGTGCAGGTGCGGGTGAGCGCCGCCGGGCGGGGGTGGGAGCTGGCCGTCGTCGACAACGGCCGCGGCATCCCCGCCGACCAGCGCGAACAGGTCTTCGCGATGTTCGCCGTGGCCCCGACGCCCGACGGGGCGCCCGAGGGCGCCGGGGGAGTGCGCCGCCCCGGCTACGGCATCGGCCTGGCGACCTGCCAGCGCATCGTCGAGCGCCACGGCGGGCGCATCGTCGTCGAGCAGACCCCCGGCGGCGGGGCGACGCTGCGGGCCACCTTCCCCGTCGGTCACACTGAGTGAAGACATTCAACTTCAGGTGATGACGGTCGATGGGACCGCCGAACTGCGTCAACCGTGCAGTCAACCGTGCAGTCAACCGTGCAGTCGGCCGACCGGCCGACCAGCCGTCGAGGAGGGCCCCGTGGCACGAGTGCTGGTCGTCGAGGACGACCCGGACATCCGCCAGCTCGTCGAGCTGCGCCTGCGTGGCCTGGGCCACCGCGTCGTCTCCGCCCCCTCCGGCGCCGAGGCGCTCGCCGTCATCGCCGAACGCGGCGCCCCGGAGGTCGTCGTCCTGGACGTGGCCATGCCCGGCATGACCGGCCTGGAGGTGCTGCGGACCCTGCGCGCCCAGCCCGAGCACGCCGACCTGCCCGCCGTCTTCCTGTCCGCCCGGGTGCGCCCGGAGGACATCGCCGCCGGCGAGCAGCTCGGCGCGATCTACCTCACCAAGCCGTTCGTCGTCAGCGCGCTGGCGGGCGCCATCGACAAGGCGCTGGCCGCTGTCGCGCAGGGCGCCGGCGGCTGGTGACCGGGCACGTCCCGCAGGGCCCCGGTCGACTCCCGACCGGGGCCTTCGTGCTCGCCGGGCGGGTGCACCCGGACGGGTGGCTAAAGGACGTGCTCCCCGGTGCCGAAGGAGGCACTAGCCAGGAAGGCTGAAGCAAGGCCACGGATGGGCCGCTGGACGAGGGACACCCGTTCGGGTTCCCGAGATCAACAGGCGGTGCGGTGCGACTCCCGAACTTCTCGCAGCTGGCGGTCCCCATGGGGGTCGTCGGCATCGTCCTGCTGCTCGTCGTGCCCCTGCCGGCGGCTCTGCTGGACTTCCTGATCGCGTTCAACATCACCCTGTCGCTGCTGGCGCTGCTGGTGACGATGTTCGTCAGGCGGGCCCTGGACTTCTCGGTCTTCCCCTCGCTCATCCTCGTGCTCACCCTGTTCCGGCTGGGCCTGAACGTGGCCTCCACGCGCCTGGTGCTCTCCGACGGCTTCGCCGGCAAGGTCATCGAGGCCTTCGGTCACTTCGTGATCTCCGGCTCGCTGGTCATCGGCATGGTGATCTTCCTGATCCTGGTCGTCATCCAGTTCGTGGTCATCACCAAGGGTGCTGAGCGCGTCGCCGAGGTCGGCGCCCGCTTCACCCTGGACGCCATGCCGGGCAAGCAGATGGCCATCGACGCCGACCTCAACGCCGGCCTGATCGACGAGGGCGAGGCCCGCCGCCGCCGCGCCGACGTCACCGCCGAGGCCGACTTCTACGGCGCCATGGACGGTGGCTCGAAGTTCGTCAAGGGCGACGCCATCGCCGGCATCGTCATCGTCATGATCAACCTCATCGGTGGCTTCGCCATCGGCATGGTCCAGCACGGCCTGGGCCCGGCGGAGTCGATCAACAAGTACGCCCTGCTGAGCATCGGTGACGGCCTGGTCTCCCAGGTCCCCGCCCTGCTGCTGTCCGTCGCGACCGGCCTCATCGTCACCCGCGCCACCTCCAACGGCGACATGGGCTCGGAGGCCATCCGGCAGCTGTCGCAGCAGAAGCTGGCCTTCCAGATCGCCGGCGGCGCGATGGTCGTCCTGGCGCTCATCCCCTCCATGCCCAAGGTGCCGTTCCTGCTCATCGGCGGCGCGGCCATCTTCGCCTCCACCCGCATCGCCAAGCGCGACAAGGCCACCGCCCGCGAGGCCGCCCTGGCCGAGCTGACCCCGGCGCCGGTCAACCCGAACGAGGCGGCCGAGAACCTGCTCGAGGAGATGCGCGTCGACCCGCTCGAGGTCGTCCTGGCCCCCGACCTGGTCGACCTGGTCGACACCTCCGGCGGCGGCGACCTGCTCGAACGCGTGCGCGCCCTGCGCCGCAAGATCGCCCTGGAGCTGGGCCTGGTCGTCCCGCCGGTGCGCACCCGCGACTCCCTCGACCTGCCGATGTCCACCTACGCCGTGCGCATCTCCGGCGTCGAGGTGGCCCGCGGCACGGCCCCGCCCGGGCAGGTCCTGGCCCTGGGCGACAACCTCGACGGCCTGCCCGGTCGCGCCACCGTCGAACCGGTCTTCGGCCTGGCCGGCAAGTGGATCCCGGCCGAACTGCGCCACCAGGCCCAGCTCATGGGCGCCACGGTCGTCGACCGCGCCAGCGTCCTCATCACGCACCTGGGCGAACTGGTCCGCACGCACGCCCCGCGCCTGCTGTCGCGCGAGGACGTCCGCTCGCTGGTCGAGGCCCTCAAGCGCACCCACCCGGCCGTCGTCGACGAGCTCACCCCGGCCGTGCTGACCCTCGGCGAGGTCCAGCGCGTCCTGCAGGCGATGCTCGACGAGGCCGTGCCGATCCGCGACCTGGCCCGCATCTTCGAGGCGCTCTCGCTCAAGGCCAAGGCCGGCTCCGACCTCGACGGCCTCGTGGAGGCCGCCCGCCGCTCGCTGGGCCCGGCCGTGGCCGCGGTCCACGAGCAGGACGGCACGCTGCACGTCATCACCCTGGACCCCGTCCTGGAGCAGCAGCTGGCCGAGTCGCTGCGACCCGGTGAGCACGGCGCCAGCCTGGCCCTGGACGCCATGACGGCCGAGCACCTGGTGACCGGCTCAAGTTCCTGCCTCGAACGTGCCGAAGGGCAGGGCATCAGTGCAGTCCTCGTGTGTGCGCCTCCGCTGCGAGCGCCGCTGCGTCGCCTGCTGAAGGTGGCGGTGGGCCGCCTGCACGTCCTGTCCTACGACGACGTGAGCAACCACCCCCGGATCGAGACGGTTGGATCGGTGAGCGGAGTCCATGCACTTGCTTCTTGAGGGTTCTGACCTGCAGGAACTGCTGACCCAGGCGCGCGAGCAGCACGGGCCGGCGGCCCGTGTCGTGCGCGCCGAGCGCATCCGCTCCGGCGGGGTGGCCGGGTTCTTCTCCAAGGAGCGCTACGAGGTGACCGTGGAACTGGACGGCGAGAGCGGCACCGAGGAGCCCACCGCGGCCCCGACCCCGGCCCCGGCCTCGGCGGGGGACCCCGCCGAGCCGGGCGAGGAGCGGGAGGCCCTCGACTTCGAGGCGCTGCTGGCGGCCGCCGACGCGGCCGAGTCCTCCGCCGCCACCACCCCGGCTGCCGTCCCGGCCGCTGCTCCGCTCGAGCAGGCGCAGGGTGAGGACTTCGAGTCCGCCCGCGCCGGGCTGCTGGAGGTGCTGCGCGCCTCCGGTACGCCTTCCGGCGAGCAGCCGGACGAGGAGGCGCTCAAGGTTTCCGACGTCGATGCCGAGGACCACCTCGTGATCGCGCAAACGGGTGACACCCACACGGGTGAGTTCGAGCCGGCGGCCGACCAGCAGGTCGCCGACGGCGCCGAGGACTTCGCCGCCGCCTACGAGCAGGAGCTGGCCGAGCAGGCCCGCCTCGAGGCCGAGCGGGCCGACGCCCAGCGCGCTGACGCCGAGCGGGCCGAGGCCGAGCGGGTGGCCGCCGAGCGTGCGGCCGCCGAGCGTGCGGACGCCGAGCGGGCCGAGGCCGAGCGGGTGGCCGCCGAGCGTGCGGAAGCCGAGCGTGCGGAAGCCGAGCGGGTGGCCGCCGAGCGGGCCGAGGCCGAACGAGTTCTGGAAGAGGAGCGGATGCAGCAGCTGCAGATCGAGCGTCAGGAACAGGCCCGTCGCGAGGCCGCGCGGGCGCAGGAGCTGCGCCGCGAGGAGGCCCGCGCCGACGTCCGCCGTCGCCAGGCCGAGCGCCTGCGCGCCCCGCAGGCCCCGGCGTCGCAGACCGCGCCTCCGGCCCGGTCGCTGGGCGAGGTCCTCGCGGCGGCCGACGCCGCCGAGGGCACCAACCGCCTCGAGGCGATGCTCGGCGCACGCGCCCCCCAGGCGCCCCAGCGCTCTCAGAACTCCCTGCACAGCGCTCCGCAGGCCCGCCCGCACCGGCCGATCTCGACCGAGAGCGACTCCTTCGCCCGCACCGTGGAGGCCGTGCGCTCCTCGGCCTCGACGACCGTCCGGGGCGCCTCGCGCACTCCTGCGCCTGGAGTAACGGCTGATGTACGCTCGGTGACGACGCCGCAGGCGCAGCCCGCTCGTCCCCGTCCGGGTCGCGACCAGGCGCAGCGTTGGGCGGCCGACCGGCCGTCCGGCCGCCCGCAGGGGTCCGGCCGCACCGTCCGCACCTCGGAGGATCGCGTGTCCGAACAGTTCGGTACCGCCAACGGCACCGCCAACGGTGCCGCCGGGACCCGTCGTCCCGAGCAGGGTCCGGCCCGTCGTCCTGAGCTGCGGCGCCCGGCCGCCGTCGAGGACCAGTTCGGCGACCAGTTCGGCGACCGGTTCGAGAGCGCGCGCCGCGGGGACTGGGCGCACGACTACCAGGCGCTGGAACAGCCCTTCGAGCAGGCCTACGAACAGCCCTTCGAGCAGCCCTACGAGCAGTCCTTCGAGCGTGGCTACGAGGGCGCCTACGAGGGCGGTTTCACGCAGGACCACCCGGTGGAGGAGGAGCGCGCGCCGCGTCAGGACGAGCGAGCGGGCCGCACCTTCCAGGCCACCCGCGCCGGCAACGAGCGCATGAACCGTGATGGGGACGACAACGAGGCGATGAGCATGGATCTGACTTACCGTGAACCCGTGACCACCTACAGTGAGCGCTCGGTCCCGTCGCGCGTGTCCTACCGTGAACCGCAGGACACCGGTGACGTCCTGCGCCTGGCCCGTGACATCGACGTCCCCGCCCCGCTGCGGGTCGGCGCCGGTGAGCTCGTCGTGGTCATCGGCGAAGCCGACGCCGTCGTCTCCGCCGCCCTGCTGGTCGCCGACGAGGTCGGCTCGGAGGCGCCGCTGGTCCTGGGCCGCGCCGACGTGCAGAACACCGTCACCGCCGACGAGCTGCCCGCCCGCCAGGAGCAGGCCCGCCGCTGGAGCGCCCCGCTGACCGTCGCCATCCCGGCCCGCCCGACCGGTGCCGACGCCGAGCGCGCCGCGCGCATGGCCGCCGAGGTCGGCGCCGCCTCCGTCGTCGTGTGCGTCGACGCGACCCGTCGCAGCCACGCCGTCGCCAGCCTGCTGCGCGCCCTCGAGGGTGTCGGCCTGCCGGCCCGCCGGCTGGCCGTGCACCGCGCCGCCGAGAGCCCGGACCCGCTGGACGTCCTGTCCCTCGACGTCCCCGTCGGCTTCCTCGACGGCCGTCCGGCCACCTCCGGGGCCTGGGCCGGACTGCTGCTGGACGCTGCCGGCGACCACGGCGTGCGCTGAGCCGCGCCACCCGCGCACGCGCAGCGAACCGGAGAGCAGACTCCATGGCCAGACGTGCCCCCGCGGGAGCGGAACTGACGCGCTCCGCTCCCGCGCACTGGCCCGGTCTCAACGACCGGGTCTGGGTCGAGGTGCAGCTACCCGACACGCTCGGCGGCGAGGCGGTGCGCCTGCCCACGCGCGTGGAGGACGCCGTCGGCGGCACCCTGTCGGTCGCCGCGCCGAGCTTCCGCGGGGACCTGCACGTCGTGGCCCCCGGCCTGGCGGTCACGGTCGCCTGGGCCGGGCCGCGCGGGCAGAGCCGGCAGGACTTCCTGATCGCCGAGGTCGTCCGGCGCCGCGTCCCGTCCTGGGACCTGGCCCCGTGCAGCGACGTCGTGGTCGAACAGCGCCGCCGCTACGCACGCGTCCCGGCCGTGGGCGAGGCCCGCATCAGCCCGGTGGCCGGCGATCCCCTCCAGCTCGAGGCGGATTCGGCCGATGCAGTACCCGAGCCCGTGCTGACCGCCCGGCTGATCGACCTCAGCGAGGGCGGTTCGGCGGTCAGCGTGCGCTCGGGGTCCTGGCTGCGGCTGGGACGGCTGGCCCGGGTCTCCTTCGACCTCGAGGGGTACCCGGTGGACCAGGTCGGGCAGGTCGTCCGCGCGCTGGACTCCCTCGACCCCGACCTCGTCGAGGCCGTGGTCGCCTTCACCGAGCCGGTTCCCGCCGCGGACCGGTTGCGCCGCTACGTCATGCAGACCCAGATCCGAACCCGACGAGGAGACCGATGACCGCGCTCGTGCTGGCCGTCAGCCTGCTGCTGGCCGGGCCCGCCGTCCTGGCCGTCGCCCGGGGGACCGGCAGCGTGGACACCGCGCTGCTGCACCTGGTGCTGGCGCTCGTCGCGAGCACCGTCGCCGGCCACGTCCTGCGCATCCTCGTGCGCGGCTACCAGGCTCAGGCCGCCGAGGCCGAGGTCGCCGAGGCCGGCGAGGGCGAGCCGCTGCACGGACGGCGCCGCACCGACTTCTGAGCCGACCCGCGACCCGGGTTCGTGGCGCCCGTCCCCGGCCGGGGACGGGCGTTCGTCGTGCCGGTCGCGACTCGCCCCGACAAGCTGTCACCCGAACGACATGGCTGATCACGGTTCGTCACCTATGCTGTGTCCATGCTGGTCCTGACCCGCAAGGCCGGGGAATCCGTCGTCATCGGCGACGAGGTCGTCGTGCGTGTCCTCGAGGTCCGCGGTGACGTGGTGCGGGTCGGCATCGACGCGCCGCGCGACGTGCAGGTGCACCGGCAGGAGGTCTACGAGGCCGTCCGGGAGGCGAACATCGCCTCGGCCGGCGCCTCGGAGGAGGCCATCAGCGCGCTGCAGGGGATCGTGCGCCGCGCCGGCGCCTGACGACTCCGACGGGCCCGGACCTCGCGAGGCCCGGGCGCCCCTGCACCTGAACGTTTCACCTCGACGGGTCGCAGCGCTCAAGGACGGCCGACCGGGGTCCGAAACCACCACCAGACGCAGTGGTGCACCCTCGCGCGCCACGATCCGGGAACCGGCAACGGTGGAGGTGGACTCATGGCGGCTGTGCCGTCCGCGAACTCGTCCGGGCTGCTCGCCGGCGCACCGTTGCTGGAGGCCGTGGAGCACTCGGGTGCCGCGGTGCTGGTGCTCGACGCCGAGGGGACCGTGGCCCAGGTGACCAGCGGCTTCGCCCGCCTGGTCGGTGAACTGCCCCAGGACCTGGTCGGCGCCCGCCGGCTCACCTGGTGGCTGGGACTGACCGTCGACAGCCACGAGCGGGTCGAGGGTGCGGGCCCGGAGGAACTGCCCCCGGTTCCGGCCGCCGTGCTCGGCGCCAGCATGCCCACCGGCGCGGACCTGCTCTCGGTGCTGCGTCCCGCGGTGGACGGCGCCGTCACCACCGGCTCCCGCAGCGGTGTCGAGGCCGACGTCGACCTCGGCCGGTCCGACGGCCAGCTGCTGGTCGCCCGGGTGAGCCTGACCGGCCTGCCGGGCGGGGGAGCGGTGCTGGTCGCGCGCGACATCACCGCCGAGCGCTCCGCGCTGCAGCAGCTGCGGACCCTGCTGGCCCGCCAGGACGCGGTCATCTCCGCCAGCCCGGACACCATCTACCGCGTCCACCTCCTGCAGGAGGTCGTGGAGTGGACCAACACCGGCGGCGCCTCCCTGCTCGGTCTGGCCTCCGTGGACCGGACGGTCCCCACGGCCCCCGTCCACCCCGACGACGCCGCCGGCGTCGAGCGGGCGCTGGAGTCGCTGCGCACCGCGGCGGCCGGCGAGATCGTCGAGTGCACCTACCGCGTCGTGGACGGGTACGGACACGAGCGCTGGGTGCACACCCGCTCCACCGTCTCCGACCGCTCGGCCACCGGCCAGGTGCTGCGCGTGGTGGGCATCGCCCAGGACCTCACCGAGACGATCACCACCATGGACGCCCTGGCCGGCTCCGAGCGACGGTTCCACGAGATCTTCGCCCGCGGCCCGGTGGGCATGGTGCTGTTCGGCCTGGAGGGCTGGATCAGCGAGGTCAACGACGCGCTGTGCACCCTCCTGGAACGCGACACCGCCGACCTCGTCGGCGCCCCCGCCGCCGAGGTCGTCGACCCGCCCGCCCCCGGGGACCGCAGCAGCGCCGGCGAACGCGACGACCTGGCCCGGGCGCACACGCAGCTGGAGGCGCTGCTGGCCGGCACCGAGGAGGTCGTGCACCGCGAGCGGCGCTACGAGCTGCCCAGCGGCCGGACGGTCTGGGCGCAGATCTCCCTGTCGCTGACCTCCTCCAGCACCGGGGAGCCGGCCTTCCTGGCCTTCGTCGAGGACGTCACGGCCCGCAAGCGCGAGGCCGAGCAGCTCGAGCACGCCGCGTTGCACGACCCGCTGACCGGCCTGCCCAACCGCGCCAAGGCCGAGGACCAGCTGCGCACCGCGCTGGCCCGCACCCAGCGTCGCGGCGGTGGCTGCGCGGTGCTGTTCGTCGACCTGGACCACTTCAAGGACGTCAACGACACCCTCGGGCACGCCGCCGGCGACGCGCTGCTGCGCGACGTGGCCGACCGGCTGCGCGGTCTGCTGCGCGCCGGTGACCTGGCCGCCCGCATCGGCGGCGACGAGTTCGTCCTCGTCTGCGAGGACGTCGCCGACGCCAAGGCGCTGGCCGCCATCGCCGAGCGCGTGTGCCACCGGATCACCATCCCGGTCGACCTGGGCAGCCGCACCGTCGTCGTCAGCGCCAGCGTCGGTGCGGCCCGCACCGACGGTGAGCTGACGCCCGAGGAGCTGCTGCGCGCGGCCGACCGGGCCATGTACCGGGCCAAGGCGGCCGGACGGGCCTGCTGGCGCGCGGACTGAGGTCGCGCCCCCACCGGCAGGTGACCAAGGTCACCCCCGTTCGGCGGTGGCCAGGGGCGGCGCCGTCGGGGCTGATCGTTAGTCTGGCTGACGACCCGCCACCGAATGGTGAGACGACAGCGTTGTCTGCGGTTCGCACGACAGACACCCGCTCCGACCAGGAGGTTGTGATGGACGAGAACACCGTGCTGGAGGCCACCGCCGACGTCGTCGACGTCCGCGAGCCCGTGGAGCTGACGACGGTCGCGAACCCGCGCCGCACCCAGCTCTGACGAGCCCGGTCCCAGGCCGGTCCCGCACCCGCGGGGCCGGCCTTCTCACTGCCCGGGGTCAGGGGGCCTGGAGGATCCCCGCCCGGTACCAGTGGTGCAGGATCTCGTAGCCGTTGTCCCCGCTGACCCACGGCACGGGGGAGTCGGCCGGGGTCGCGGCCGAGGCCAGCGGGTGCCCACCGGCCAGCAGCTGCTCGGCCGGGGTCAGCCGCCGGATGCCCACCCCCGCGACCCGTTCGGGCGCGGCGGACAGGAACTCGGCGTACAGCGTCGGGTCGTGCTGGCCGTCGTCGCCCACGAGCAGCCACGTCACCTGCGGCAGCTCGCGCGCCAGCCGCGCCAGCGACTCGCGCTTGTGCGCGCTGCCGTCGCGGAACCAGCCGGTGTTCGTCGGCCCCCAGTCGGTCAGCAGCAGCGCCCCGGAGGGGTAGCCGTACCGGTCCAGGAACCGGGTCAGCGTCGGTGCCACGTTCCAGGCCCCGGTGGACAGGTACAGCACCGGCGCGCCGGGGTTCTCGGCCACGACCTGCCGGTACAGCTCGGCCATCCCGTTGACCGGGACCCGGGCCCGCTCGTCCAGCACGAAGGAGTTCCACGCCGCCACCAGCGGCCGCGGCAGGCGGGTGACCACGACGGTGTCGTCGATGTCGGACAGCAGCCCGACCACCGGGTCCGGCCCGACGACGACCACCCGCGCCCGGCCGCTGTGCCGCATAGCGCTGCCGGGCAGCAGCTCGGCCCCGCCCTCGGTGTCGTCGCCGACGAGCTCGACGGTCTGGGCCACCGCCTCGGCGTCGAAGGAGTCCGGGCCGACGGTCAGGACGACCTCGTGCTCGCCGGGGGGCAGGTCGATCTCGACGCGCTCGTCGAGGTAGCCCTCGCGGTTGGTGCGCACGGTCCGCTCCTGCCCGCCGATGCGCACCGTGACGGCCGCATCGGCGATGGGCACGGTGAGGAAGTTGCGCCACCCGCGCACGGTGCGGACCTCGTCGCGTTCGGTCTGCTCCAGGGTGTCCTCGCGGCCCAGCAGCACCCGGCCGAAGACCCGCACCCAGCCCGGGCCGCCGTAGCCGGGGTATGCCAGCGCCCGCGCGTGGTAGCCGCGGCGGCGCAACCGGCGCCCGGCCAGCCCCTTGACGGCGTCCTCCAGCCGGGCCGCGCGGTGCAGACCGTGCTCGCCGGGGCGGGGGGTGGAGAAGTCGCCGCGCAGTTCCTGCAGGTCCCGGCGGGCCTCCTCGACCCGCCGTGACCGTCGCTGCGCCGGGGTCAGGGCCGGACCGTTGATCACCCGATCGACCCTAACGGGCCGGGAAGCCTCCGGCGAGGCGGCTGAACCCCTCGTCCAGCGGCACCCGCGGCGACCAGCCCAGCAGCTCCTTCGTGCGGGAGATGTCGAACCAGTGCGCCGTGGACAGCTGCTCGGCCAGGAACCGCGTCATCGGCGGCTCGTCGGGCAGCGCGAACCGCGTCCACACCCGCTCCACGAGGCTGCCGGCCACCTTGGCCGCCGCCGCCGGCACCCGCCGCGTCGGGGCCGGCACCCCGGCCGCGGCGCAGATGCGGCCGAAGACCTCGGCCACGGTGCGCGGTTCACCGTTGGTGACGACGAACGGCTGCCCGTGCACGCCGGGCTCGGCGCACCGGTCCAGCGCCGCGACCAGCGCGTCGACGGCGTTGTCGACGTAGGTGACGTCGATCAGGGCGGTGCCGTCGTCCAGCAGCGGCAACCGGCCGGCGCGGGCGCGGTCGGCGATGCGCTGCACCAGCTGCGTGTCGCCCGGGCCCAGGACGATGTGCGGGCGGACCGCGCAGACGGCGAAACCGGGCGCGTCGGCGCCCAGGGCCAGCAGCTCGGCCTGACCCTTGGTGATCGCGTAGGAGCCGTGGGCGTGCTCGGGATCGGCCGGGGTCGTGCCTACCCCGACCAGCGACGTCCCGGCGTGCGCGACCGAGGGGGAGGAGACGTTGACGAACCGGCTCACCCCGGCGGCCTGCGCGGCCTGCAGCAGGTTTGCGGTGCCCTCGACGTTGGTCGCGACGTACTCCGGGTGCGGGCCGGTCACCGAGACCTTCGCGGCCAGGTGCACGACGGCGTCGACCCCGGCCACGGCCCGCGCGCAGGCGTCGGGGTCGGTGACCGATCCCAGGACCTCCTCGAACCCCTCCAGCCCGGACGGGCGGCGCTGCAGCACCCGCACGACGTCCCCGCGCGCGGCGATCGCCCGCGCGGTCCCCCGGCCGAGCATCCCGCTCGCGCCGGTCACCAGAACCTTCACGACGCCGTCCTCACGCCAGTTTCCCCGCTCGCTCGCCCGCCAGCACCCGCCCGGCCCACTCGCTCACGCGGGCCCGGTCGATCTTGGAGTTGTGCCGCACGTCCGTGGGCAGCGCCGGCACCAGCAGCACCGCGGCCAGGTTGCGGCCCGTGGCCTCCCGGACGGTCTGCGACAGCACCGGGTCGGCCACCGTCGTGCGCCTGATGCCCGGCACGAGCGCCGCGTCGGCCTCGGCCACGACGACGAACTGCCGCGCCCGGCGGGGGCCGACGCCGACGAACGCGGCCCGGGCGATGCCCGGCACCGACTCGGCGCGCTGTTCCACCCCCACGGGGGTGACCACCTCGTCGGCGGTCACCACGACGTGCGCGAGGCGGCCCTCGATCCAGACCCGGCCCTGCTCGTCCAGGTGCCCGACGTCGCCGGTGCGGTGCCAGCGGCCGGGCCGCACCGCACCCAGCAGGGTCGGCGAGGGGCGCACGTCGACGCTGGCGGCCTGGGTGGCCCACAACTGGTCGTAGTGGTCCTTGACGTGCTCACCGCCGACGACGACCTCCCCGACCACCCCGGGCGTGGTCACCAGGTCCACCCCGGCCACGCCGTCGGCGTCCAGCGGCGCGACGGCCACCGTGATGCCCTCGACCGGCCGGCCCACGCAGATGCCTTCGCCGGCACCGGCCTCGAGGATGTCCGACAGGCCCACGTCGGTGGCCGGCAGCACCTCGGTCGCCCCGTAGGGGGTGCGGGGGTCGGCCAGCGGCATCAGGTCGCGCACCCGCTGCAGCAGCGGGGTCGGCACCGGCGCCCCGGCCGACAGCAGCGTCGTGACCCCGGCCAGCGCCCGGCGCTGGTCCCCGCTCAGCGTCCCGGCCGTGGCCAGCACGTTGACGACCGCCGCGGGGGACAGGAACGCCGAGGTGGCCCCGGCCGCGGCGACCGCGTCGGCCAGCGCGGCCGCGGTCAGCGTGGCGGGCCTGGTCACGTCCATCGCCGGCACCACGCAGGTGGCGCCGAGCGCGGGACCGAACAGGGCGAACGGCGCGAACGCCGAGACCAGCGGCTGGCCCGGGCCGATGCGGATGACCCGGCCCATGGCCTGGGCCAGCTGCACCAGCTGACGGTGCGTGTAGACGACCCCCTTGGCCGGGCCGGTGGACCCGGAGGTGAACAGGACCGCCGCCTGGGCCTGCGGGTCCGGTTCGGGCGGCAGCTCGAACCCGGCGGCCAGCCGGTGCGCGCCGGCCTCGGCCACGTCGACCAGCTCGGCCACCGCGATGCGCCGGCCGGGCCAGCGCAGCGCCCGCGCCGCCAGCAGCGCCTTGGGCACCCCGACCACCCAGTCCACCCCGGCGCCGGTGACCGCGCGCGACAGCCCCCGCACCCCCAGGCCGGCGTCGGCGACCACGGCGACCGCGCCGACGCGCAGCACCGCGTACAGCGTCGCGGTCAGGTCCGCGCCCGGCGGCACCAGCAGCGAGACGCGGTGCCCCGGCCGCACCCCGCGGGCGGTGAACCCGGCGGCCAGCTCGCGGGTGCGCCGCTCCAGCAGCTGCCAGGAGACCGCCCGCGAGGAGGCGTCGGCGCGCATCTCGACCACGGCCGGTGTGCCGGACAGGTCCGGGTCGGCGGCACGCTGCTCCAGGGCCGCCCACATCCGCGGCGCGTCCAGGGCCGGGGGCTGCTCCTGCGGCGCCTCCTCGGCGCCCGGGTGCAGCACCCGCGCGTCCAGCCAGCGCAGCACCACCGAGGCGAACGCGGGGTCCTCCGGCACCAGGTGCGAGGCCCCGGCGAAGCGGTGCACGTCGGCGTGCGGCACTCGCGCGCGCCAGTCGCGCAGGAACCACTCGCCGAACACCGGGTCCCGCGGGCCCCAGGCCACCAGGGTCGGGACCCCGGCCGCCGCCAGCCGGCCGACGCCCTCGCTGACGGCGTCCAGCGCCGGCCGGCTGGGGTGGGCGGCGCCCACGGGCACGTCGGCCACGAACGCGTCGATGCCGGCGCGGCGCTCGGCGGTGCGGTACGGGGAGCGGTAGGCCGCCTTGACCGCCGCCGGCAGCGGCGGCTGCGGCAGGGCCAGGGTGACCCGCAGGAAGGCGTCCGAGCGCGACGTCACGGCCGTGCGCACACCGGGGGCCAGCACGCCCTTCAGCACACCGGGGGCGCCGGCGTCCGCCGGCCAGCTGGCGGCGGTGTTGGCCACGACCAGGCCCACCACGTCGATCCCGGACCCGCCGCCGTGGCGGGAGGCCGGCCGGGCCACCTCGGCGGCGGCCCAGCCCGTGACGACGACGCCGCCCCAGTCGTGACCGACCGCGACCACGGGACCGGACAGCTCCAGCGCGGTGACCAGGCCGGCCAGGTCCTCGATGCGGTCGGCCAGCGTGCGGGTGGTGCCCGAGCGCTCGGAGAAGCCCATCTCCAGCTGGTCGACGGCCACGACGCGCCAGCCCAGCTGCACGCCGGCGGCCGCCGCGGCCAGCCCTCGCCACAGGTAGGACCACGTCGGGTTGCCGTGCACGCACAGCAGCGTCCCGACCACTTCGTCCGGCCCGGCGTCCGGCGCGGTGTCCAGGACGTGCCAGGTGCGCGTCGCACCGGTGTGGTCCAGGGCCTGCACCGACCGCGACCAGCGCGGGTCCCAGCCGGGCAGGTCCTGCGCGGGACCGGCCGCCGGGGCGTCGACGGAGGACAGCGCCGTGCTCACCAGGCGAGCTCGAGCATCGCCGTGTTCAGGCCCGACCCCACGCCCAGCGCCAGCACCCGGTCCCCGGGGGACAGTTCCGGCGCCGTGGCGGCCAGCGTCATGGGCAGCGAGATCGGCCCGACGTTGCCCCAGGTGGGGAACGACATCGGCACCTTGGCCGCGTCCAGCCCCACCCGCTCGATGAGCGTCTGGGTGTGCACCTTGGAGATCTGGTGGATGACGAACTTGTCCGCCCCGCGCCAGCCCCACAGCTCGTCGCCGGCGTTGAAGGCGTCGGCCACGATCTCGATGCCCTCGGTGAGCATGAGCTTGGCGTCGGTCTTCATGTGGTTCATGTCGCCGATGCACAGCTCGTGGTGGGCCGTGCCCGCACGCGTCACCCCGCCCAGGATGCGGTGCGCCTCGGGGTGCTCGTCGGCCCGGCCGATGACGGCGGCCGCGGCGCCGCAGCCCAGCGTCATCGTCGCGAACTCGTTCAGGAAGTCCTTGCGGGTGATGCCCTCGCGCTGCAACCGCGCGATCGTCCCCTCGTGCATGCTGCGCACGTCCTCGGCGCCCAGCACCACCGCGTAGCGGATCATCCCGGCGTCGATCATCGCCGAGGCGACCTGCACGCCGTTGACCCACGCCAGGCACGCGTTGGCGATGTCGAAGTTCATCGCCGACGTCGGCAGGTCCATGCCGTGGTGCACCGACGTGGCCACCGCCGGCTCCAGGTGCGGCCGCGTCACCGTGGTGGAGATGACCACCCCGACCTCGGAGGCGTCGACCCCGGCCTCCGACAGCGCCTTGGCGCCGCACTCGGCGGCCACGTCCGAGGCCTTCTGGCCCTCGGCCCACCAGCGTCGCTCACGCACGCCCGCCACCTTCTCCAGCAGCCCCGGACGCAGCCGCAGCCGCTCCAGCGTCGGGGCCAGCACCTCGTCGAAGTACGACGAGGGCACCACCCGCGGCGCCTCCACGTGGGAGATGGACAGCAGTGCGGCGTTCCGCGGCGCGAAGGTCGCGTTCCCGTGGAACGGAGACCCCGCCACGTGGGCGGCGGCGCCGGAGGCCGCGTCAGGGGCAGAAGGGTCGAACAAGGGCTTCCCCGATCCATGGTCGTCGGCCGCGCGGCGGTGGCTCGCCGTGCCGGGTCCACCGTCCACCAGCTGGCAGCAGGCCCACCCGCGCGGCGGGAACTCAGGTTAACCGCCGACGAACGCAGCGCTCGCCGAGGATCCCCCCGACGGGCTGCGACCTGCCGCCAGCAGCGTGGACGACGCCGACTCCAACGCCCCGCGCGCCTCCTGGAGTTCCTGGCGCGAGGGCACCGCCCGCGCGAAGCACGCCCGCTCGGTCACCCTCAGCGCCACCTCCAGCCGCTGCCGCGCCTGCACCGACGTTCCCGGGGCCCCGGCGGAGAGCAGACGGCCGCGCCAGTCCGACAGGCCCTCGCTGGGTCCGCGCCGCCAGGCCGGCGGCACCGCGGCGTCGAAGCGCTCCAACGCCACCAGCAGCGCCCGCACCGACGGGTCGCCGCCGCGCCCGGGGAGCACCTGCACGACCCCGCCACGGACCCCGGCGCGGACCCCGCCACGGACCCGGGCACGGCGCACCAGCACCGCGCCGACCGCCAGCACCACCGCCAGCACCCCCGCCGCCGCCGTCCGCGCCGCCGGGTCCGCCAGCAGCGCCGCCACCTGCAGCTGCAGCCACGACCACACCCGCTGCCACCACGCCGACCCCGAGCCGGCCACCAGCTGCGCACCGGCGGTGGGGTCCGAGGAGGTCCAGCCCTGCCCCGGCACCCACACCTCGACCCAGGCGTGCGCGTCGGCCGAGCGCAGCACCCGCTGCCCACCCGAGGGCTCCCCGCCGGCGAACCCGGTCGCCAGCCGCGCCGGGAACCCCGCCGACCGCAGCAGCACCACCTGCGCGCTGGCGAACTGCTCGCAGAAGCCGATCCGGTCGGTGAACAGGAACGCGTCCACCGCGTCGACCCCCCGGCCCGGCACCGGCGCGTCCAGGGAGTAGCGCGCCACCGACCGCAGGTGCCGCGAGACGGCCTGCGCCGCGACCACCGGATCCCCGGCCGCCGACGCCGTCAGCTGGGCCGCCAGCGCGTGCACCCGCGCCGGCACCGAGGCCGGCAGCTGCAACCACCGCTCCGGATCCGCCGGGGACTGCGCGGCGCCGCCACCCGCGGTGGGGTCCTCGACCGTGGGCACCTCGCGCGACGTCACCGCGTACGGGGCGTCCGCCGGGGCCAGGAACGTGCCCGACCCGGTCCCGACCAGCCGCGCCGCGGTCCGCGCACCGACGGGGGAACCCGCCGCCACCAGGGCCGGGTAGTCGCCCAGCGGCCGCACCTCGTCGGTCCGCTGCACCTGCGAGGCGCCGTCCTCGGCGTCGGCGACCCACTGCGCCGACCCGTCCGGGCCCGTGCGGGACGTCCACGACGTCACCGGCGCGCTCGAGGTCCACGTCCGGCCGTCGTACACGTCCAGGACCGCGGCCCGCCACAGCGCCGGCGACTGCACCGGCACCTGGAGCAGCTCGGTCTGCGGCAGCGCCCCGCGCGCCGACAGGTCCAGCGTCCCCCCGGCGTACGCGGCCGCGCTGCGGCCCACCGACCCGTTCGCCGCACCCGTGGCCTGGGCCGCCGCCCGCGCCCACGCACCGGAACCGAACGCGGCCCCCGACGGCGCCGGCACCAGCAGGAACGCCAGCACCCCCGCGGTGCCGGCCGCCAGCAGCGCGGCCCCGGCCCGCCGCCGCACCGCCGCGTCCACCGGCCGGTGCGGCACCGAGCACGCCGACCCGGCCAGCACCGCCACCCAGGCCAGCGCCAGCGGCCCCACCAGCGCGTTCGACGGCGCGATCCCCGCCGCCGCCAGCGTCATCAGCACCGCCAGCGCCAGCACCACCCGCAGCTCGCGCACCGTGCGCACGGTCGCCACCTGCCGCACCGCCAACGCTGCGGCCACGACGGGCCACACCGCCAGCACGCCCTGCCCCGAGACCACCGCGGGCAGCCACACCACCACCGACAGCGCCCCGCCGAGCCCGGCCAGCTGACCCGGCACGGCCCGGCTCCGCACCAGTGCACCGACCGCGACGGCCACCGCCGTCGTCACCGCCGCCGGTGCCGGCACCCCGCCGGTCACCACGAGTCCCAGCACCCCGGCCACGACCGCCACGGCCGCCCACACGACCGCGGCCGTCCCCGGCGCGTGCGTGGCGGGCAGGTCGTCCGAGGTCACCGGCCGACGCAGCTGCAGGCTCACCGCTGCACCCGCCAGGCGCCGCCGTCGCCGACCAGGACCCGCCCGTTCCGGCCGGCCACCCGCGCCGCCACCGCCCCCCGCGACCCCAGGGGCGCCGGCTCCGCGCCCGCCAGCGCGTCCAGCGCCTGCACCCCCTCCCGGGCACGACCCTGCGCGTCCACGACGGCCACCGGGCGGCCCGCGGCCCGCTCGGCGGCCACCAGCGCCGCCGCCTGGGACACCAGCTCCTCGAACGCCTCCCCGGCCCGCCCGGCCACCGGCACCAGGACCAGCAGCCCGGTCGGTGCGGCCTGCCGCTCCACCACGACCAGGGACCCACCGTGCGGGCCGGCCGGCAGGCCCCGGCGGGCCGAGGCGCGCCAGTGCACCGCCGAGGCCGGGTCCCCGGCCCGGAACGGCCGCACGCCCGCCACCTCCTCCGCCCCAGCCCGCGCCGGGGGAGCCGGCGCCACCGGCACCGCCGAGGGCGCCGGGTGCACGAACGTCGCCGCCGGCACCGACGTCCCCCGTCGCCGCACCCGCAGACCCAGCGCGTCCGCGCCCTCGACCACCACCGCCGGCCCGGCGCTCGCCGAGCGCACCCGCGCCGTGCGCGGCACCCGCAGCTCGACCACGTCCCCGGCCGCGATCGCGGGCAGCCCGAGGTGCACCTCCTCGAAGGCGTCACCGCGCAGCCGCAGGACCATCGGCGGCGTGGCGCGAGCAGCGGTGTTGCCGACCTGCACGACGTGCTCGACGACGTCGCCGACCCGGCACCGCGCCGGCACCCGCACGCTCACCGCGAGCGCGGCGATCCGCGGGCCGGTGGCCAGCGCGACACCGAGGGCGGCCGTCAGCAGGCAGGCCACCAGGGTCAGCCAGCGGTTGCCGACGCCGAAGGACAGCACCAGCAGCGCCGGGCCGGCCGTGGCCGGCAGCACCGACCGCAGGCCCAGCCGGCGGCCCGGCACGGGGTCGGCGACGAACCGGGCCTGCCCCTGGGCGGTCACGGGGGAGGTCACCGGCGCAGGTCGACCGGGACGGCCGCCACCAGCCCGGCCGCCAGACGTTCCTGGGTCGGCGTGCGGTCCTCGCCGTCCGCGGCGGGCAGCAGGCGGTGCGCCAGGACGGGCACGGCCAGGGCCTGCACGTCCTCGGGCAGGACGTGGTCGCGCCCGGCCAGCAGCGCGCGGGCCTGCGCACACCGGACCAGGGTCAGCGCCGCCCGCGTGCCCGCGCCCAGGACGATCCGCGGATCGGTGCGCGAGGCCCGGCACAGGCGCACCGCCAGGTCCAGGGCCGCGTCGGCGACGTGCACCGCCCCCACGGCGTCCTGCAGGTCCAGCAGACCGGCCAGCCCCAGGACCGGCCGCAGCCGTTCGGGACGGTTCCCGGCCAGCTGCTCACGCAGCACCTGCCGCTCCACGTCCTCGGTCAGCGGCCCCAGCACCAGCCGGACGGCGAACCGGTCCAGCTGCCCCTCCGGCAGCGGGTACGTCCCGTGCTGCTCGACCGGGTTCTGGGTGGCCACCACGACGAACGGGTCGGGCAACCGGTGCCGGACCCCGTCGACGGTGACGGCCCGTTCCTCCATGGCCTCCAGGAAGGCCGACTGCGTCCGCGGCGAGGTGCGGTTCAGCTCGTCCACCAGCACCACGGGCGCGAACACCGGCCCGGGCACGAACCGGAAGCCGCCCGTGGCCGGGTCCCAGACGCCCGAGCCGGTCACGTCGGCCGGCAGCAGGTCCGCGGTGGCCTGGACGCGGGAGGTCTCGGCCCCCACCGAGGCCGCGAACGCCGTCGCCAGCGTCGTCTTGCCGCTGCCCGGCACGTCCTCGACGAGGACGTGCCCACGCGCCAGCACCGCCGTCACCAGCAGCTCCACCGCGGCCCGCCGGCCGCGCACGACGCGTTCGACGCCCTCGACCAGGGCCCGGGCCGCCGCCGCGGGGTCGCCGGGGGCAGGCGGGGCGGACACTTCGGGCAGGACGTGGCTCACCCGCTCCAGATCGGCACCCGGTCCCCGCGACCGCAGCGTCCGGCACGTGCGTCCCCCGACCGGCCCAGCCCTCTCACCTGCGCATCTGCCCTGCCGCGGACGGGGTGTGGTCGGGAAGGGGGCGGCGATCGTGCTACGGTTTTCCTCGTTCGCACCGGCCCGGTTGGGCCGGAACGGACCACCTGTCCGGGTGGCGGAATAGGCAGACGCGCTAGCTTGAGGTGCTAGTCCACGTATAGTGGGTGGGGGTTCAAGTCCCCCCTCGGACACTCGTTGAGACAGCGACGAGGCAGACCCTGACCAGCATCCGTGCAGGTCAGGGTCTTCTTCGTTCCTGGTCCCGAGCCTCCCGACGTCAGCGCTGCTGCTGGTGGAACGTCGCGGAGGCGACACCCACCGGGCCCAGCCCGCTCAGCAGGACGGCACCGGTGCTCGGGCCGACCAGGGTTCTGACGGAGCGGCCGGGACGGCTCCCGGGCCGGCAGAGGAACCCCCGGGCGCCGTGCGGGGCGACTCCTCGGCCACCGGCGAGCACCTCTCGAGGTCGTCGCGTCCCGCCCGTCCACTCGGCATGCGCCCGGACTCCGCCCCTCCTTCACGAACGGTGACGTCCCACCCGCGCCAGGAACGCGCACGGGCCAGTTCCCGAGCACCCTCCAGTACGCACCGTGAGGTGCCGAGAAGTACTGGTCCGCGCGTGACCGCCACCGAGCCGAACCAGGAGGAACACCAACGTGTTGAACGTCGCCTCGCCGGCCACCACCGGTGAGCTGGGCCTGGCCTCCGCGCCCCGCGACCTCAACGGTCCGGCCACCACCCAGACCGTGGCCGCCGCAGGTTCGGCGCTCGCCCGCGAGGTCCGAGCCCGTCAGGCGCGCATCCTGGCGTCCTTGACCGTCAGCGACCGCTCGTTCCTCGGCGTCGTGCTGGGGCCAGGGCTCGAGTTGGCCGACGGTGCCTCACTGGAGGAGATCGGGGCCTCAGCGCTCGCCGCTCAGGTCGCAGCCGACCGGGACAGCGGCCTGCTCCCCCAGGGGTGCCCGATCGACATCGCCTACGTACGGCTCCTGGCGGGTTTCGACGTCCAGGACGAGGCGGGGACGTTGCAGCCGCTGCTGAGCCCGCGGCAGTACGACCGTGCCCGCCGCTACCTCGAGGAGCACGGCGGCCGGGCCACCATCGACTTCCGGACCTGATCGTCCGGCAGGTGCGAGGTCGACGTCGACCCTGCGCAGGTGGACCCCCGTCCGAAGGCCCGCGCGGTGGCGTAGCCGACGTCCGCGGGCACGCCGCCCTCCGGTGCGCACGCTGGTCCGGGCGGACCACACGTGCCGAGAGCACGAACCGGGGGCCTCACCGCCGCCGTGTCGACCCAGCCTCCTGCGGGTCCCGACCCGGGAACTCCCCTCTGCGTCCCCCTGGAACACACAGCGGGAGAACCCCCTGACCTGCACAGCGGCGGTCAGGGGTTCTCCCGTTCCCGGCCTAGCCCACCACCTCCGCGGCGGCGCCCGCCGAGCTGGCGCCGCGGCTCACCCGGGGCGCCGGGACCCGCTCCCGACGCAGCACCTCCTCGGCGATCCGGTGCGCGTTCGCCATCACCGTCAGCGTGAACGTCGTCGAGGGCACCGACGGCAGCACCGACCCGTCGACCAGGTGCACGCGGTCCCACTCCGGCAACCGCCCCAGCCTGTCCGTCGTCGTCGGGGACGCGTCCGCGGCGTGCGGGAAGGCGCTTCCGAAGTGGTAGCTCTTGCCCGCGGCCGCCTGCTCCGTGGCCGCCAGCACCGGCCACAGGTCCAGCGCCGGAGCCGCCGTCACCAGCCGGCGCGCCACCTGCGCGAACATCCCCTCGACCTGTGCCGGACCCGCGGCCAGGGTGATCTCCGGCAGTCCCTGCTCCGAGCGCCCACCCCGGCTCACCCGCACGGTCGGCGACGCCCACGACGGCAGGTACCCCAGCCCCACGGTCAGCCGACGCAGCAGCTGCCCCGTCAGCGGATCGGCCAGCCGGTGCCGCAACGGCCGGGGCAACGCGGCCAGGACGGCCGGGTTGTAGGGGTAGCAGTGGATCTGCGAGGTGTCGTACCCCGTGCCGTCCAGGTCGACGAGCACGTTGAACTGGTTCAGCGAGAACCCCGGCACCGGCGCCCGCCGCGGGTCCGGCACCGGCACCCGCGACAGGAACGGCACCGCGAACTGCACCGACTCGGCCAGGTCCAGCTGCCGCGGCGGCCGCGCCATCGACCCCAGCACCAGCCGGGTCGTGCCCAGCCCACCGCAGGCCACGAACACGCGGTCGGCGCGGAACACCACGTCCCGCCCACTGCCCAGGTGCCGGGCCACCACCGTCGCCGTCGCCCCGTCCTGCCCGACCCGGTGCACCAGCAGCCCGCGGTGGTGCCTCAGCGCACCCGCCGCCGCCAGCCGGTCGATCGTCTGCGCGGCCGAGTAGACCAGTCCGTACGGGCACCCCGTCAGGCACAGCCCGCACGAGGTGCACCCACGCGGGCGCAACGCCAGCCGGGCCCGGCCCACGGTCACACCCCGGCGGCGCAACCCCGCCCGGTGCCGCTCGGCGCGCGCCAGCACCTGCAGGCTGCGCGGGGCCAGCGGCGGCAGGGGAGCGGCCTCGGCCAGCAACGGGAAGTGCTCGGCGAGGTCGTCGTGCTCGGCGGCCAGCGGCACCTCCCGCAGCACCGCCCGGTAGTGCGCCTCGACGTCGGCCCAGCCGATCGGCCAGCGCGCGAACGTGGCCTTCGAGAACGGCATGACCTGCGCACCCCACACGGTGGAGAAACCCCCGTACGCCGAGGACACGACCGAACGGTTGCCCCCCGCCAGCGCGCGGATGCCCTCCAGCTGCCCCAGGTCCCGGAACGGGTAGTCCGAACCGTAGCTGCGCTTCTGCGGCAACCGCCCACGGTCGGTGGCCACCGGCTGGGTGCTGACCAGGTCCAGGTCCGCCGGATCCCAGTCCGGCCCCGCCCCCAGCCGCGACACCGCCGCGGCGTGCTGCGCCTCCAGCCTGCCCCCCAGGTCCAGCAGCGTCACCTCCTGGTCCCCGGCCGCGGCCAGCCGCAACGCCACCCCGGCGGCGGCGGGACCGGACCCCAGGACCAGGTTCGTCGTCACGCGGCGCCCGCGCCGGTCGAGGCGCGCAGACCCCGGGTCCGCGCCGGCGGGGTGCGCCCGGCCAGCATGGCCGCCCGGCCGTGCAGGTGACCCAGCCCCGCCAGCCCCAGCCCGGCCAGCAGCGCCCCCGCCCGCAGCAGCTCCACCGGCCGGCCCCGCACGGCCGCGCCCACCGCGCCCACCGAGGTGCGCACCGCCGCCGCCGCGAACTGCAGCTCCGCGGTGAGGTTGCCGGCCTCACCCAGGTCGCGCAGCGCCCGCACCTTCTCCCGGTTCACCCCGTAGCAGCGACGCCGGAAGTACCGCCACGTCAACCGCTCGGCCGGCACGAAGTGGTGCACCCGCGCCTCCGGCTCGTACAGCACCGCACCCGCCCCGTGCGCCGCGGCGAGCCGGTGCGACAGGTCCATGTCGTCGTGGTCGTCGGCGTGGAAACCCCCGACGCCGCGCAGCGCCTCGGCGCGCGCGGACATGCTGGCCCCGATGAGGTGGCGGGCCGGTCCGAGCCGTTCGGGCATGCCGCGCCAGTGGCAGCCGAACACCCAGTGGAACTGCTCGGGGAACCACACCGGCAACCGCGTCTGGAACACCGGCAGCGGAGCCCCGCCGACGGCCACCGCAGCCCCGTCCTCCCGGTACACCCGCAGCAGGGTGGCCAGCCACGTCGGCTCGGCGGCCGCGTCGTCGTCCAGGAAGGCGACGACGTCGGCGGTGACGGCCTCCAGCGCCGTGTTGCGCGCCGAACCCAGCCGCCCGGGGTAGCGGTTCTCCAGGACCTGCACCGCCACGCCGCCCGTGTCGCCGCCCGTGTCGCCGTCCCCGGTTCCCGGCCACAACGCCCGGCAGCGGTCGGCCAGGGCGGGGTTGTGGTCCACGCACACCAGCACCTGCCGCGGAGGGTGCGTCTGGGCCTGCACCGAGTCGACCGCGCGACGCAGCAACGACCACCGGGCCTGCGTGTAGGTGCAGATCACCACGCTGGCCGACGGCTCCTGCCCACCGGGCGGGAACGACCGCGGCGGGGGGATCCTCGTCCCCGGAGCCGCCGCGGTGCGGTCCTGCGCGGTGGCGGTGGTGGACGTGACGGGTTCCATGGCACACCCCAGCTTCTCGAGGTCGACGGTCGGGGTGAGGCCGCAGGGCCGACTTTCGGAACCGCCTCTGGGGCTCACCTGAGCGGGAGGATGGTGTCCGGTGCTGCCGCCGTCAACCACCTCCGGGCAGTTCGTCGGGGTTGCCGCACACGGTGACGACCGGTCACCGGAATGCCCCGCGCCCCCGCGACGGCTCCGGCCGCAGCACGTGCCGGAACCCCGCCGCACGCGGTTCGCAGGGGCGCACGCGGCAGCGACGACGGCCTGACCAGCACGAACGCACGCCCGCAGGGGCGGCGCGGGCAACGCCGGCTGCTCAGCCCCGCACCACCCCGCGGATCCCGCCGCCCACCAACGTCGCCACGTTCACCATCGCGTTCGGCAGGGCCGGCCCACCCGGTGCCGCCACGTAGCAGGTGCGCCACTGCGGCCCGAACCCCTGCTTGAAGTCCCGCAGTCCCCGGAAGTTGTAGAACTGCTCGCCGTGGGTCCACAGCAGGTGCCCCGCCCGGTCCCAGAACGACGCCGTCGCACCGGTGCTCAGGCCCGCCAGGGGAGCCATGCCCAGGTTGAACGACGCGAAGCCGTTCTCCTGCGCCCACAGGAGGCACTCGACGAACAGGAACGTCATCACGCCGTTGGGCCCGTCGGGCAGGCGGCGCATCAGGTCCACCTGCACCTCGGCGTCGTCCGCGCTGATCCACAACGTCGCGAACGCGGTGATCCGCCCCTCCTGCCGCACGACCACCAGCGGGAAGCGCCGCACGTACTCCTCGTCGAAGGCACCCAGGGAGAACCGCTTCTCCTTGCCGTTGCGCTCCTCCAGCCACGCCTGCGACACCTCGCGCAGGGCCGGCAGCAGCGGCTCGACGTCCGCCGGGGCCACGAACTCCACCGACATCCCCAGCCGGCGGGACTTGTTGCGGCAGGTCCGCAGGTTCGTCCGGGCCTTGCCGCTGAGGGAGAAGTCCGCCAGCGGGACCACCGCCTCCTCCCCGAGCTTGGCCAGGCTCAGCCCGCACTCGCGGTACAGCTCGGCGTGGTCGGCGCGCACGTTGTAGAACACCGGCCGGCCGGCGTGCCGGTCGACCTCCGCCACGAAGCTGCCCACCAGTTCGCGGAAGTCGCCCGGATCACCCACCGGGTCGCCCATCACCACCCAGCTGCGGCCCTCGACCTCGTACATCAGGAAGGCGCCCCCGCCGGGGGAGAAGTGGAAGCGCTTGTCCCCGGTGAACGCCAGCTGGGACAGGCACCGCCCCGTGCGGGCGACGATGTCGCTCACCTGCGCCATCTCGTCCTCGTCCACCGTCCGCGGCCCCAGGGTCCGCGGCCGCACGACCCAGCGCACACCCACCACGACCCCGACCGTCCCGGCGGCCAGCACCAGCCGGTCCATCCACGACGTGCCCCCGGAGAACGAGGCGGCCAGCAGCGGGGCGTCCAGCCCGCGGCTGCACTCGTGCCACCACACCGAGACCCCCACCAGCACGCTCGCCACCGCGACCGCGACCAGGCTGCGCGGACGGACGCACACGGCCCCGCGGTGGAACGCCGGCCGGGCCGGCACCAGCAGCAGGGACAGCACACCGGTCGCCACGGACAGCACCACGTCCCCGTGCACCGCCGCGACCACCGTCACCCCCGACAGCAACGCCAGCGTCGCCGTCCACGCACTGCGCAGCCGACGGTGCAGTCCGCGAGCGGTCAGCAGCGCGGCCAGACCCGCCAGGCTGATGGTGACCGCCGACAGGTCCAGCGTCGGGCGACCGGGCAGGTCACCCACCACCAGCATGAACACCCCCGCACCGGCGACCCCCAGCGCCAGCACCGACGGCGTCAGCACCGACGGGACCCGCAGCGAGGACCGCGAGGCGCCGCCCCGGCGCGCCTCGTGCACCACCAGCAGCACCGCGGCCAGCAGCAGCGGGAGCACGAAGTAGCACAACCGGTAGGCCACCAGCGCCACCGCCAGCCCCTCCGACGACGTCGTCGACCCGAGCAGCACCACCAGCGTCGACTCGAAGACCCCCAGCCCGCCCGGCACGTTGCTCACCAGCCCCGCCACCGTCGCGACCGCGAAGGCCACCGCGAACGCCAGGAACGGCAACCGGCCCTCGGCGGGCAGCAGCACGTACAGCACCGCGGCCATCGTCAGCCACTCGACCGTCGACAGCGCCACCTGGGCCAGCGCCAGCGCGGGGGAGGGCCGCTCGACGCGCCACCCGCGCCGGCCGATCGGCCCCCGGCCCACGACGGCCCACCCCACGTACCCCAGCACCGAGGCCAGCAGCACCGACCCGACCGTCGCCACGGCCCACGCCGGGGCACGCAGCGCCTGCCCGACCCCGGCCGGGTCCTGCACCATCCCGCCCCCGGCCAGCACCGCGACCCCCAGCCCCAGCGTCACCAGGTTGAAACCGATGATCCGCGTGATCGCCGGACCGGGCACCCGCCAGCCCGAGTACACCCGCGCCCGCAACGCCGCCCCCACCACCGCCGAGGCACCCAGGTTGTTGCCGAACGCCGTGGCCACGAAGGAGGCCAGACCGAAACGCCGGTACGGCAGCGGGTGCCCCACGTACCGCAACGCCAGCGCGTCGTACCCCGTCATCGCCACGTACGACGCCACCGTCGCCACGACCGCAGCCACCGCGACCCCCGGCCCCAACGCCAGCAGATCACCACCCAGCTGCGCCCACGACAGGTGCCGGAACGTCCGGTGCAGCAGCACCCCGGCCACGGCGAGCACCCCCACCACCAGCGCAGGAGCCAGCAGCTGACGCACCGAGGAGGCCGGACGCTTCGACGTGGAGGTCACGGATCACGGATCGGCATCCGACCCCGATCGCTTGACGCGACGGCCCGCGCGGGCGAGGCGCCGGGGCCACGGTCGTCCACAGGCGGACGATCACCGGTTTCCCGGATCCGTGCACGGTCAACTAGCCTGCCCGGGCTCCCGTCGCCGACGAAAGACTCCACGCAGCCCGTGCGCCCGCTCCTGCCGTCCCCGTCCCGCCGACGCACCACCACCACCACCACTCTCGGCCTGGCCGCGCTGCTGCTGACGTTCGCGGCGCCCCACGCCCTGGCCGCCACCCCGGCGGCCACGGCCACCGTGACCGCCGGGCCGCAGAGCACCCGCGACCAGCTGACCGCCCTGGCCGCCCAGGCGGCCGCCGCCCTGGAGACCTACCAGCAGGCCCAGGACGCGCAGGCGGGCGCCGAGGCCGCCGCCGCGGCCGCCCGGGTCGAGCTCGAGGCCGCGCAGGCCGCGCTGGAGGCCAGCCGCCGTGAGATGGGCAGCTGGGCCTCCCAGGCCTACCGCAGCACCGGCGGTCTGGAGCAGCTGTCCGGCGTCATGGCCGTCCTGGACCCGCAGGCGGGGCAGAAGGCGACCTCCGCGCTGGCCACCGTCGAGCACGTCGGCGGCGACCTGGACCGCGCCGTGGAGACGCACGAGCGGGCGCAGGAGGCGCAGGCCGCGGCGTACGCCGAGGTCGAGGCCACCGTGCGGCAGGCCGAGGAGGCGACCGCCGCCGCCCTGGCCGCCAAGACCGCCGCCGAGGCGCTCGTCCAGCAGCAACTCCTCGCCTACTCGGCCGAGCAGCGGGGTGCGGCCGGGCTGGATCCCCTGGTCCCGGACGCCGCCGCCGTGGAGCGGGCCCGCACCTTCCTGACCACCGCGCCGGTCTGCGCGGGCGGTGCCCTGACGGGGTTCGCCAACGGCCAGCTCCCGGTGGAGGCACTGTGCCCGCTGTACGCGGCGCCCGACAAGGTCCTGCGAGCCGACGCCGCCCACGCCTTCGAGGCGCTCTCGCAGGCGTTCCAGGCCGAGTTCGGAACTCCGCTCGCGGTCACCGACGCCTACCGGTCGCTGGCCGGGCAGATCGACGTCAAGGCGCGCAAACCCGGTCTGGCCGCGACGCCGGGCACGTCCCGGCACGGGTGGGGGCTCGCGGTGGACCTCGGCGGTGGCGTCCAGGACGCGAACTCCGTGCAGCACGCGTGGCTGGACCGCAACGCGGCGCTGTTCGGGTTCATCAACCCGGCCTGGGCGCAGGGTTCCCCCGGCCCCTTCGAACCCTGGCACTGGGAGTACGTCGCGCTCTGACCCTCGTTCGAGGGTCGGCGCGGCCTCGTTGAGCACTCAACGGGGTCCGGGGCGGAAGTGGTTGCGGGAAGCCGGAAGTCGGCGACCCCGGACCGCCACCGGAACGTCACCCAGGTGATCCTCAGGAAACGCCTCCGGACAGTCGTCCGACCGCTACGGTGCGGGCAGGAACCCGGAGGAGACGAACATGCGCGGACCCCGCCACACCTTGTCGGCCCTGTCCCTGGCCGCGGCCTGCCTGCTGGGCGCCTGCTCGGCCTCCCCGGCGCAGGGGGAGGTGCCCGAGGAGGAGGAACGCACGTCACCGCTGACGGCGTACTTCGAGGCCTTCTACGGCGGCGACCTCAGCGAGGCCGAGCAGCAGGCCCGGTTCGAGGAGGAGAACCGGAAGACCGAGGAACTGGTCGCGCAGTGCATGAGCGAGCAGGGTTTCGAGTACACGCCGAACACGAGCAGCAGTTCGGTCTCCTTCGGCAGCAGCGAGGAGTGGAACCCCGACGACCGGGAGTGGGTGAGCCGGTACGGCTACGGCCTCGTGAACTGGCCCGGGCGGGAACAGGCCGAGGAGGCGCCGGTGGAGGAGGAGTACGTCGACCCGAACTCCGACTACGTCGCGAGCCTGACCGAGTCCGAGCAGGTCGCCTACTCCGAAGCCCTCTCCGGTCCGCAGCCCACCGAGGAGGAGCTGGCCGCCATGGAGGACGGCACCTGGGAGTGGGACTGGACCAAGGGCGGCTGCTACGGCCAGGCCCAGCACGAGGTCCAGGGCGAGGACCCCCTGCAGTCGGAGCAGTTCAAGGGCCTGCAGGACGAGATCAACGCGTTCTACGAGGACCAGCCGTCGTGGCCGGGGCTGGCCGAGGTCGACGCGGCCTGGTCGGACTGCATGTCGCAGGCCGGGTACCCCGGCTTCGCCGTCCAGTTCGACGCGCAGAACTCCCTCAACGAGGAGCAGAACGCGATCTACGAGGCCGCCGACCCCGAGACCGGTGAGGTCGACGAGGCGGCGCAGGACGCGCTGGCGCAGAAGGAGGTCGAACTCGCCCTGGCCGACCTGGACTGCCGCGAGCAGACGGACTACCGCCGGAAGTACGAGGACGTCACCTTCGCGCAGGAACAGCGGTTCGTCGACGACCACCGGGCCGAGCTGGAGGCCGTGAAGGCCGCCGCGGAACAGGGACGCTGACCGGTGGCCTCCGACACGTCGTCGCCGGCCGCCGCGGCGCAGGAGGACCTGCCACCCGCGGCCGACCGCAGGGGACGCCGCACCACCGGCCCGAACCGGTTCTCCACCGTGCTGCGGCGCAACCGCGTCCTGCTGCTCGTCGCCGCCGTCGCCGTCGTGGGCCTGGTGGGTGGACTGCTGCTGGGACGGTTCGCCTTCGGCGCTCCCGAGGCCGCGGCGGTCCCCGAGGCGGGACTGGTCACCGTCCCGGTGGAGTTCGGCGAGCTGAGCAACGACGTCACCATCCGCGGCGAGGTCGCCTACTCCGACTCCGTCGAGGTCCGCATCGACACCGCGGCCATCTCCGGACCGGCCGTGGTCACCGGCCGCGTCCCGGCCGTGGGGGACGAGCTCACCGGGTTGTCGACGGCGCTGGAGGTCGCGGGCCGGCCCGTCCTCGTGCTGCCCGGGGAACTGCCGGCCTACCGCACGCTGCAGGTCGGCGTCTCCGGCCCCGACGTCGTGCAGTTCAAGCAGGCGCTGCGGGCCGTCGGCCTGGACGGCGGGAACCCCGACGGCGCCGGCGGGGACGTCTTCGACACGCGCGCCGCCGGCGCCGTCACCGCGCTGTACCAGCAGGCCGGCTACCCGGCGCCGGCGGCGCAGGAGGGGGCCGACGAGGCGGTCCGCGCCGCCCAGGACGGCGTCCGCGCCGCCGAGGCGACGCTCTCGGCGGCCCGCACCGACCTCGGCCTGGCCCGGGGCGGCCCCGACGCCGTCGCGGTGCGCGAGGCCGACAACGCCGTGAACAGCGCCCGCCGCGAACTGGAGAGCGCGCAGGCGCAGGACCCGGTCGACGCCAACCTGGTCGCCGACCTGACCGATGCCCTCGGCCTGGCGCAGCTGCGCCGCACCCAGCTGGACCGGCCGGCCGACACCACCGCGCAGTCCGCGGCCGTCACGGCGGCCCAGCAGGCGCTGCGCGACGCCCGGGACGCCCTCGCCGCCGCCCGCGACCGGGCGCTGCCGAGCCTGCCGGCCGGGGAGGTGCTCTACCTCGCCGACCTGCCGCGGCGGGTGGACGCCGTGACCGCCACCCGCGGCAGCGTGCTGGACGGTCCCGCGATGACGGTCTCCGGTGCGGCGCTGGCCGTCTCGGGGTCGGCGGCCGAGGCCGACGCGCGGCTGCTGGCCGTGGGCGGCGAGGCGTTCTTCGACCTGCCCGACGGCACGCAGCACCGGGCGGTGATCAGCACGCTGGCCCCCGGGGAGGCCGGCGCCAGCCGGTGGACGGTGAGCCTGACCCCCGACCCGCTCTCGCCCGAGCAGGTGACCGGGCTGCAGGGCTCGAACCTGCGGGTGTCCATCCCGGTGGGTGCCACGCAGGGACCGGTGCTGTCGGTACCGCTGGCCGCCCTGTCGGCCGGGACGGGCGGGGACAGCCGGGTCGAGGTCGTCGACGGCGACCCGCGGGAGGGGCGGGACGCCGGGACCCGGCTCGTGGTGGTCCAGACCGGTCTGGCCGCCGACGGAGCCGTGGAGGTGCGTGCGCTCGAGGGCGAACTCGCCGAGGGCGACCTCGTCGTGGTGGGCCGCTGAGTGGCCGAGGCGCTCGTCGTCGACCACCCGCTGGTCGAGCTGCGCGACGTCACGCGCTCCTTCCCCGGCCCACCGGAGGTGCAGGCGCTGAAGTCGGTGAACCTGCAGGTGCACGCCGGGGACTACGTCTCGATCGTCGGGCCCAGCGGATCGGGCAAGTCGACGATGCTGAACATCCTCGGCCTGGTCGACCGGCCCAGCGTGGGGGAGTACCGGCTGGCCGGAACGCTGACCGGCAACCTCGACGAGGCCGGCCGGTCGGCGTTGCGCGCCTCCCGGATCGGGTTCGTCTTCCAGGCCTTCCACCTGCTGCCGCGGCGCAGCGTGCTGGAGAACGTGGTGCTGCCGATGCTCTACAACGCCACCCCGCGCGCCGAACGCGAGGACCGGGCGCGGGCCGCTCTGGACCGGGTCGGGATGTCGCACCGGCTGGGGGCCGGCCCGGCGACCCTGTCGGGCGGGGAACGGCAGCGCGTCGCCGTCGCCCGCGCCGTGGCCAGCCGGCCGGACCTGCTGCTGGCCGACGAACCCACCGGCAACCTCGACGAGCGCACGACGGCGGACGTGATGGACCTGCTGGAGGACCTGCACTCCGACGGCATCGCCGTCGTCGTCATCACCCACGACCGGGACGTGGCCGACCGCGCCGACCGTGCGCTGCGCATCACCGACGGCCGCCTGAGCGTGCTGCGGTGAACAGGGGACCGAGCGCGCGGGCCGACCGGTTCTCCGTGGGTGACCTGCTCGTCGAGGCCACCACCGACCTCAGCAGCCGCCCGGGTCGGCTGGTGATGACGTTGCTGGGCACGGTCATCGGCGTCGCCGCACTGGTCGTGACGCTGGGTTTCGCCCAGACGACCGCCGAGCAGCTCTCGCGGCAGTTCAACGCCTTCGCCGCGACCCAGCTGGTCGCCGTCCCCGAACAGGCGCAGGTCGGCGGCCGCACCGTCGCCGCGGGCACCGTGCCGTGGGACGCGGTGCAGCGCATGCAGCGGCTGGCCGGGGTGGAGCAGGCGGCCGTGGTGGCCGAGGTCCCCCTGCCCGAGGGCGCCACCATCACCGCGGTCCCGGTCAACGACCCGTCCCAGGCCCCGGCCGCCCCGCCGCGGCTGTTCGCCGCCTCGGCCCAACTGCTGGACACCCTGGAGGGCACGGTCTCGACCGGGCGGATGTTCGACGCCGGCCACGACCGGCGCGGTGACCGGGTGGCCGTCCTGGGCGCCCGGGCCGCCGAGCGGCTCGGGGTGGCGCGGGTGGACACCCAGCCCGCGATCTTCGTCGACGGTCTGGCCTACTCCGTCGTCGGCGTCGTCGACGGGGTGCAGGCGCGGGGCGAGCTCCTGGACGCCGTCGTGATCCCGACCGGCGCGGCCCGCAGCGACTTCCGGCTCGTGTCGCCGGGGGAGGTGCAGGCCCGGATCGTGGTCGACTCCGGCGCGCAGGTCGGCGCGCAGACGGCCCTGGCGCTGGTCCCGGACGCCCCCGAGACCCTGGAGGTGCGGGCCCCGCCGGGACGGTCGGCGCTGGCGCGCAGCGTGCAGGCCGACGTGAACGTGGTGTTCCTCGTCCTGTCCGGGGTCGTCCTGCTCGCCGGTGCGGTCGGCATCGCCAGCGTCACCACGCTGTCGGTGCTGGAACGCACCGGGGAGATCGGGCTGCGCCGGGCCCTGGGCGCGACCCCGCGCCAGATCGCCGGGCAGTTCATGACCGAGTCGGTGGTCGTCGGGTTGCTCGGCGGCCTGCTGGGCGCCGCGCTCGGCGTGCTGGTCCTGCTCCTGGTCTGCCTCGTGCAGGGCTGGGCGCCGGTGCTGAACCCGCTCGTCGCCGGCGGTGGGGTGCTCCTGGGCGGGGCGGTCGGTCTGCTGGCCGGCGGCTTCCCGGCCTGGCGCGCCTCGCGCATCGAGCCGGTCGTCGCCCTGCGCGGGGCGTGAGGCCGAAGGGCCCGCACCCGCCCGCCGCGACGATCCGGAACCCGGTCCGCTGTCGGCGGCCCCCTCTACGGTGACCCACGTGAAGATCGACCGGCTCTGGATCGACGTCGGACTGGCCGTCCTGGCCGCCCTGGTGGCGGCCGGGATCGCGTTCGAGCGGGCGGGTCTGTGGCACCCCGGAACCGGTGTGGTCGTCGCGCTCATCGTCCTGACCGCGGTCCTGGCCATCGCCACGACGCTGGTGCAGGCCGTCGCCACCGTCCGTGGCCGGCGCACGGCCGCGACCCGCGAGCTGTACGACGACCTGCTGTCCGGGGCCCTGTGGGCCGTCGTCGACGCCACCGCCCTGGACCCGCGCGACCTGGCCCTGGCCGCCTACCGCCTGGACCGCCCCGCGTTCCGGGCAGAGCGGCTGGCCCGCGTCCACCGGGTCCGCGCCCGTCGCCGGCCGGTCGCCTCGGCGGTGCGCTGGGCGCCGGGCAAGGGCGTCGTCGGGGAGTGCGTGAGCACCGGGGCCGTCGTCGCCCGCGACGTCACCGCCCTCGACGCCGCCGGCGAACGGCAGGGGCTGACGCCCGAGGAGTTCCGGGCGGTGCGCGGCAAGTACGCCGTCGTCGTGGCCGTCCCCCTCGTCGACGACACCGGGCGGACCTCCGCCGTGACCGGCTGCCTGGCCCTCGACGGGCCCACCGGGTCGCTGGACACCCTCACCGCCCCCGACGTCCTCGGTGTCCTGGAGGCGACGTCGCGTGCCCTGCAACGGCTCACGGGCGGCACCCCCGTCGCCTCGGGCCGGTCCGCGGCCGGCGGCGCGCAGCGGTTGCGGGCGGCGCTGGAACGGCAGGACAGCCCGCCGGACCGGATCGCGGCCGTGGGGGAGAGGCTGGAGGCGTGAAGCCACTGGTCGCCCCCGGCCCCGAACTCACCCCGGCCCAGCGCGAGCGGTACTCGCGTCACCTGCTGCTGCCCGAGATCGGCGAACTCGGCCAGCGCCGGCTGCTGGCCGCCCGGGTGCTCGTCGTCGGCGCCGGCGGTCTGGGGTCCCCGGCCCTGCTGTACCTGGCCGCCGCCGGGATCGGCACCATCGGTGTGGTCGACGACGACGTCGTGGAGGAGTCGAACCTGCAACGGCAGGTCCTGCACGGCACCGCCGACGTCGGCCGGGCCAAGGTCGACAGCGCCGCCGACGCGCTCGCCCGCCTCGACCCGGCGATCACCGTCGTGCGCCACCACGAGCGCCTGTCCCGCGACAACGCCGAACAGCTGGTGGCCGGCTACGACCTCGTCCTCGACGGGTCGGACACCTTCGAGACGCGCTACCTCGTGAACGACGCGTGCGTGGCCGCGGGCAGACCCTGGGTGTGGGGGGCGGTGCTGCGCTTCGACGGCCACGTCAGCGTCTTCGACCCCGCCGGACCCACCTACCGCGACCTGTTCCCGACGCCCCCGCCGCCGGGCAGCGTGCCCAGCTGCGGCGAGGCCGGCGTCCTGGGCGGGGTGTGCGCGGCCGTCGCGTCCGTCGCGGTCACCGAGGCCGTCAAGCTCCTCACCGGCGCGGGCAAGCCCCTGCTGGGCCGGGTCCTCGTGCACGACGCCCTCGCCATGACCTGGCGCGAACTGCCGCTGCGCCCCGACCCCCGGCGCGCCGTGGCGCAGCTGCCGACGGTCACCGCGGCCGAACTGCTCGCCCACCCCGGCCGGCCGCTCGTCGTCGACGTCCGCGAACCGGACGAGCACGCCGGCGCGGCGATCCCCGGCTCGCTGCTCATCCCGCTGGCCCAGGTCCTCGCCGACCCGTCACGGCTGCCCGCCGGGCCGGTCGTGCTGCACTGCGCACGGGGCGGCCGGTCCGCGCAGGCCCTGCAGGCCGTCCTGGGGACGGGCCGCACCGACGTCGTCCACCTCGAGGGGGGCCTGCTCGCCTGGACCCGCGCGGGAGGGCCGGTGGTCGCCGCCGGCGACGGGCCGCCCGGCTGACCGGCCGCGCGAGGCCGGACGCGGGGCGACCCACGACCCGCGCGCCGGACGGCCCCGACGGCCGGGCCGGGTCCTGGGCGGGTCTATCCTTGACCCACTCCCGGGCGAACTCCGTGACGGACCCGGGGGGACAGGCGAGTTCCACCGCAACTCCGGTGGTCGCTGACGGGACGTCGTCACCGCCCGCGTACCTGCGGGTGGGGATGCGCGTCCGCTCGCGCGGGACGGTGTCCGCGGGCCCATCGGCCGCGGGGTGTCCCGTGCGAGACCTACACCCGCCGTTGATCTGGAGTTCCCGTGCCCGCGCTGCGTTCCCGTACCTCGACCCACGGCCGGAACATGGCCGGTGCCCGTGCGTTGTGGCGCGCCACCGGCATGACCGACAACGACTTCGGCAAGCCGATCGTCGCGATCGCCAACTCCTACACCCAGTTCGTCCCCGGTCACGTGCACCTGAAGGACATGGGCGACCTGGTGGCCGGCGCGATCGCCGAGGCCGGGGGCGTGTCCAAGGAGTTCAACACCATCGCCGTCGACGACGGCATCGCGATGGGTCACTCCGGGATGCTCTACTCGCTGCCCAGCCGCGAGCTCATCGCCGACTCCGTCGAGTACATGGTCAACGCGCACCAGGCCGACGCCCTGGTCTGCATCTCCAACTGCGACAAGATCACCCCGGGCATGCTGATGGCCGCGCTGCGGCTGAACATCCCCGTCGTCTTCGTCTCCGGCGGGCCGATGGAGGCCGGCAAGGCCGTCGTCGCCGACGGTGTCGCCTACGCCCCGATGGACCTGGTGACGGCCATCTCCGCCTCGGCCTCCCAGGAGGTCACCGACGAGGGCCTGGCCGCCGTCGAGCGCTCGGCGTGCCCGACGTGCGGTTCGTGCTCGGGCATGTTCACCGCGAACTCGATGAACTGCCTGACCGAGGCGCTGGGGCTCTCGCTGCCGGGCAACGGGTCCACGCTGGCCACCCACGCCGCCCGCCGTGACCTGTTCCTGCGCGCCGGCTCGCTCGTCGTGGAGCTGGCCAAGCAGTACTACGACGGCGACGACGAGTCGGTGCTGCCGCGCAGCATCGCCGGCAAGGCCGCCTTCTCCAACGCGATGGCCCTGGACGTGGCGATGGGCGGGTCCACCAACACCGTCCTGCACATCCTGGCCGCGGCGCAGGAGGCCGAGCTGGACTTCGGCCTGGAGGACATCGACGCCATCAGCCGCCGGGTGCCGTGCCTGTCGAAGGTCGCCCCGAACTCCGACTTCCACATGGAGGACGTGCACCGCGCCGGTGGCATCCCCGCCATCCTCGGTGAGCTGTGGCGCGCCGGGCTGCTCGAGGAGTCGGTGCGCACCATCCACTCCCCGGACCTGGCGTCCTGGCTGTCCGAGTGGGACGTGCGTGCGCAGTCGCCGAGCCGGACCGCCGTCGAGCTGTTCCACGCCGCTCCCGGCGGTGTCCGCACCACGCAGGCGTTCTCCACGCAGAACCGCTGGTCCTCGCTGGACACCGACGCCGAGAACGGTTGCGTGCGCGACCTCGCCCACGCCTACACCGCCGACGGCGGCCTGGCGGTCCTGGAGGGCAACCTCGCCACCGAGGGAGCCATCATCAAGACGGCCGGCATCGACCCGTCGCTGTTCAACTTCAAGGGCACCGCGATCGTGTTCGAGTCCCAGGAGGACGCGGTCACCGGCATCCTGTCCGGCGCCATCGAGCCCGGTCACGTCGTGGTCATCCGCTACGAGGGCCCCGCCGGGGGACCGGGCATGCAGGAGATGCTGCACCCCACCTCGTTCCTCAAGGGCCGCGGCCTGGGCAAGGTCTGCGCGCTGGTCACCGACGGCCGCTTCTCCGGCGGCTCCAGCGGGATCTCGGTCGGGCACGTCTCGCCCGAGGCGTGGGCCGGCGGGGTCATCGGCCTGGTCGAGGACGGCGACGAGATCGAGATCGACGTGGAGTCCCGCGGTCTGCGGCTGCTCGTCGACGACGAGGTCCTGGCCGAGCGGCGCGCCAAGATGGACTCCTCCGAGCGTCCGTGGGAGCCGAAGAACCGGGTGCGCCCGCTGACGGCGGCGTTGCGCGCCTACGCGGCGATGGCGACGTCGGCCTCGACCGGTGCGGTGCGCAAGGTCCCGGAGCGCCGCGGTCAGCTCTGAGCCCGGTCCCCGGTGGTCCTGCCGAGCGCCGTCGGCCGTGCAGGACTCCCGGGGTGACGTCGGCGGGGTGGAGCGGGACGTCCGCGAGCGGTTGCGCCACGTGCGCTGGCTGGGCGGCGGGTCGGGGGCGGCGAAGTCCACCGTCGCCCGCGAGCTGAACCACCGGTACGGGGTGAGCGTCTACGCCACCGACGACGTCATGGCCGAGCACGCCTCCCGCCTGTCCCCGCGGCAGGCGCCGCTGCTGCACCGGTTCGCCGCGATGACGATGGACGAGCGCTGGGTGACGCGCGCGCCGCGCGAGATGCTCGAGACGTTCCACTGGTTCGCCGGGGAGGGTTTCGCGCTCGTGGTCGAGGACCTGCTGGAATCCCCCTCCGACCGGGTCGTGGTGGCCGAGGGGTTCCGCTTGCTGCCGCACCTGGTGCGGCCGCTGCTGACCGGGCCGGGGCAGGCGCTGTGGTTGCTGCCGACCCCGCAGTTCCGGCACCGGGCGCTGCGAGCGCGTGGGGGAACGATGACGATCGCGGGCCGCACGAGCGATCCGGACCGGGCACTGGCGAACCTGCTCGAACGCGACGCCCTGTTCACCGAACGCCTCGCGGAGGACCTGGCCGGCGCGGCCGACGAGGCGGTGGTCGTGGACGGTTCCGCGAGCCTGCGGGAACTCACCGACCGCGTCGCCCGCCGGTTCGGGCTGAGCCGGGGGTCAACGACTCGTGCGGGAGCGGAACAGCGCCCCGGCTGAGACGGCCCCGGCGACCGCACCCGCCAGGCACCACGCCGCCGCCGTCCACGCCTGGTCACCGGCTCCCTGCCCGGCCAGCAGGCTGCGCAGGGTCTCGACCACCGGGGTGGTGGGCTGGTGCTCGGCGATCCCGTGCAGCCAGGTCGGCAGCGTCTCGACGGGCACGAACGCGCTGGAGACGTAGGGGGCGAAGAGCAGGACGAACGAGAAGGAACCCGCCGCCTCGACCCCGCGCACCAGCAACCCGAAGGCGGTGCCCAGCGAGGCGAGGGCGATGGTGCACGACGACACCAGCGCGACCAGCCCGAGCCAGTCGAGGACGCCCGCGGCGGGACGCAGTCCCAGGGCGACGGCGACCAGCAGCAGGAGCGCGGCGGCCAGCACGTTCTTGGCGACGGCGGCCACCACGTGCCCGGCCAGGGCGGCCGGTCCGAGCACGGGCAGGGAGCGGATCCGGTCCAGCGCACCGCGTTCGACGTCGACGTTGACCGAGACGGCCGTGGTGGCCGCACCGAACGCGACGCCCATCGCGAGGATCCCCGGGGTCACGTAGGTGAGGTAGCCGCCGTCGACGGCTCCCGCGGACACGGCGCCGCCGAAGACCACGCTGACGGCCACGAGGACGATGGAGGGCAGCGCGATCGAGGTGAGCAGGCCGTCGATGCTGCGGAACGTGTGCCGCAGGCTGCGCCGGCCCAGGACGGCCACGTCGAGGAGGGGGCCGGGGACGCGGGAGGCGGTGAGGTTCACGCGGCGGCCCCCCGGTGCTCGGCGGTGAGTTCGAGGAAGACGTCGTCGAGGGTGGCCCGGTGCAGTTCCACCCGGGCCGCGGCAGCGCCGGCGGCGGTCAGCCGGGTGAGCAGTTCGGCGACGGCGGCGGCCGAGCCGTCGGTGGGGACGTCGATCGCCAGGCGGGCCTCGTCCGCCCGGAAGCGGGTGCTCAGCGACCGCGTCGCGGAGCCGAGCGTGGCGGGGGAGTCGAACACCAGACGCACCACCTCGCCGGCGATGCGCGCCTTGAGCTCGTGCGCGGAACCCTGCGCGACGATCCGCCCGCCGGCCAGGACGCAGATCCGGTCGGCGAGGTGGTCGGCCTCCTCCAGGTACTGCGTCGTCAGCAGCACCGTGACCCCCGAGCCGGTGAGTTCACCGAGGTGGTCCCAGACCTCGCGGCGGGCCGCGGGGTCCAGCCCGGTCGTCGGTTCGTCGAGGAACAGCACCCGTGGGGGGACGACGACGCTGAGCGCGAGGTCGAGCTTGCGGGCCATGCCGCCGGAGTAGGTCGACACCCGCCGGTCCGCGGCCTCGGTCAGTCCGAACCGGTCGAGCAGTTCGGCGGCCCGCGTGCGGGCCGAGGCGGCCGACAGGTGCCGCAGCCGCCCCATCATCACGAGGTTCTCCCGGCCGGTGAGGACGTCGTCGACGGCGGTCTGCTGTCCGGTGAGGCTGATCACCCGGCGCACGGCGCGGGCGTGCGTGCGCACGTCCAGCCCGGCGACGCGGACGTCGCCCCCGTCCGGGCGCAGCAGCGTGCCGAGGATCCGCACGGTCGTGGTCTTCCCCGCGCCGTTCGGGCCGAGCAGCGCCAGGACCTCGCCCGGCCCGGCCTGCAGGTCCAGTCCGCCGAGGACGGGCCGGCCGCGGAACGCCTTGGTGAGCCCACCGGCCTCCAGTGTGTACGCCATACACCGAGTGTATGGCGTACACAGAACGGTCCGTCAAGGGTCGGGCCGTCCCTAGGATCGGGACATGGCCCCCGCTGTCCCCGACCAGCCGACGTCCCCCCTCGCCGCCGTGTGGGCCCGCTGGTCGGCCGGGGCCCTCGACGACGCGCCCGAGGCCAGGCCCGGCCGGCCGGGCCTGTCCCTGCGGCGCATCGTCGAGGCGGCGATCGAGCTCGCCGACGCCGAAGGACTCGACGGCCTGTCGATGGCGCGCGTGGCCAAGGCGCTGGGGTACACGCCGATGTCGCTGTACCGCCACGTGGGCAGCAAGGAGGAGCTGCTGCTGCACATGCAGGAGCAGGCCGTCGGGGAACCCCCGGCGCACCTGGCGCCGAGCGGGGACTGGCGCGCCGACCTGGAGCGCTGGTGCTGGGAGGCGACCCGCCGGATGCGCCTGCACCCGTGGTTCCTGCAGGCCGTCACCCAGCTCGGAGCACCCTCGACCCCGCGGCAGCTGGCCTGGTTCGACCTCGCGCTGGCCTGCCTGGAGCCGGCGCCGCTGAGCGAGGGCGAGAAGCTGTCCGCGTTGCTGCTGCTCAACGCGCACTCCTTCGGCGACCTGACCTTCGAGGCCGCCGACCACCCGAGCGAGGTCGCGCAGAACCCCTACCTGGACGAGGTGCCCGGGTTCGTCGACGCGCAGCGCTACCCCGCGCTGGCCCGGGCCTTCGCCGGCGGTGCGTTCACCCCCTCCGAGGATCCGGCCGCGGACCGCGACGAGATCTTCAGCTTCGGGTTGCAGCGCATCCTCGACGGGCTCGAGGTCTTCATCGCCCACCGGCGGCGTGCCTGAGGCTCACCCCGGCAGCGACCACGGCCGACCCCACGGGCGCCGTCCGCTCCTCGGGCAGGGTCGGGCGCGCAGGGGAGGCGGTGTTCCGCCGTGACCTTGTTGCGACTATCTTGCAACAAGCCGATCCCGAGGAGTTCCCATGTCGTTGGACGTGCGTGACCCGTTGGGGGTGCACGCCCGGACCCGGCGCAACGCCGCGGTGGTCGTGGCGCTGGCGGTGCTGACGGTGCTCAGCGCCCTGGCCGGAACGGCGTTCGGCGCCGTGACCGTGGCCCCCGGGGACGTGCTGGGGATCGTCGGCCACGCGCTGCTGGACCGGCCCGCCGGCGGGACGTGGCCACCGCAGCACGAGGCGATCGTCTGGGCGGTGCGCGTGCCGCGGGTCGTCCTGGGGCTGGCCGTCGGTGCGGGGCTGGCGGTGTGCGGGGCGGCGCTGCAGGCGATGGTCCGCAACGTGCTGGCCGACCCCTACGTCCTGGGCGTCAACTCCGGCGCCTCCTGCGGGGCCGCGGCCGCGATCCTGTTCGGCGTCGCGGCGGGGCTGGGGGAGCACGCCCTGTCCGGCAGCGCCTTCGTCGGGGCGCTGGCGGCCTCGGTGCTGGTGTTCACCGTGGCCCGTGCGGCGGGGGCGGTGACGTCGGTGCGGTTGCTGCTGGCCGGCGTCGCCGTCGGGTACGCGCTGTCGGCCGCGACGAGCTTCCTCATCTTCGCCTCCGGTTCGGCCGAGGGGGCGCGGTCGGTGATGTTCTGGCTGCTGGGCTCGCTGTCACTGGCGACGTGGGGTTCTGCGCTGGCCGTCGTCGTGGTGGTCGTCGCGGCGACCGTGCTCGTGCTGCTGTGGTGGTCCCCGGGGCTGGACGCGCTGGCGATCGGCGACGAGACGGCCCGGACCCTGGGGGTCTCGCCGGCGGGTTTCCGCACCCGGCTGCTGCTGGTGGTGTCGCTGGCCGTCGGCGTCCTGGTGGCCGCCGGCGGCAGCATCGGTTTCGTCGGGCTGGTCGTCCCGCACCTGGCGCGCCGGCTGGTCGGCGCGGCGCACCGGTGGGTCGTCCCCGTCAGCGCGCTGCTCGGGGCCTGCCTGCTGCTGTGGGCGGACCTGCTGGCGCGCACGGTGATGCAGCCGCAGGAGTTGCCCATCGGCATCGTCACCGCGCTGGTCGGGGCGCCGTTCCTGCTGCACCTGGTCCGCACCCAGTACTCCACCACCCGTTCCTGACAGGAGCCCCCGTTGCGCCAGCTGCTCCCCGCCGTCCTCGCCTCCGCGGTGCTGCTCACCGCCTGCGGTGGGAGCACGCAGTCCGCCCCCGGCCCCAGCGGCGACGGTGGCTACCCGCTGACGGTGGAGAACTGCGGTGCGCAGGTGACGTTCGACGCCGAGCCGGAACGGGTCGTCCTGCTCAAGAGCGCGTCGGTGCCGTTCCTGCACGACCTGGGGGTCCTGGACCGGGTGGTGGCCCGCGCGGGGTTGTACCCGCAGGCGTACTACGACCAGCAGACGCAGGCCGAGATCGACGCGATCCCGCTGCTGACGGACGAGACCGACACCAGCGGCCACCTGCAGATCTCCCGCGAGGTGGTCCTGGCCCAGCGCCCGGACCTGGTCATCGGCGAGGTCGACAACCTCGACCGGGCGACGCTGGAGGCGGCGGGCGTCCCGCTGCTGGAGGAGCCGGCGTTGTGCGACACCGGCGTGGCGGACGTGAGCTTCGACGACGTGTACGCGCAGATGGAGTTCTACGGCACGGTCTTCGACCGGCGCGAACAGGCCACGGCGGCCGCGGCGGACCTGCGCGAGCGGGTGGGGGAGCTCAGCGTGGCGGGCTCCGGGCGCACGGCCGCGGTGCTGTACCCGACCGTCGGTGGGGGTGTGACCTACGCCTACGGCACCGCGAGCATGGCGAACCCGCAGCTGCAGGCGGCCGGGTTCACCAACGTCTTCGCCGACGTCGACGAGCGGGTCTTCGAGGTGACGCGGGAGGAACTCATCGCCCGCGACCCCGACGTGCTCGTCCTGCTGCACGGCGACGGCGACCCGCAGGCCGTCACCCAGGCCGTCACCGGCCTGCCGGGGGCCGACCGGATTGCCGCCGTCCGCGACGGGAACGTGCTGCCGCTGCTGTTCAACTTCACCGAGCCGCCCACCCCGTTGGCCGTGGACGGCCTGCAGCGGATCGTGGACCGGTTCGGCTCGTGATCAGCGCCCGCGGGATCCGGTTCGGGTACGGGGACACCCCTGTCCTGCGCGGCGTGGACCTCACCGCCGCCGACGGGAAGGTGCTGGGGCTGCTCGGCCCGAACGGCAGCGGCAAGACGACGCTGCTGCGGACCCTGTACGGATCGCTGCGGCCCTCGGCCGGCACCGTCCACCTCGACGGGGTCGACGTGGCGACGCTGTCGACCCGGGAACTGGCCCGCCGCATCGCGGTCGTCGTCCAGGAGCACGGCGGGGACCTGCCGCTGACGGTGGCCGACATGGTGCTGCTGGGCCGCACCCCGCACCGCGGGACGTTCGGCGGGTCCACCGCGCAGGACCTGGAGGTGAGCGCCGATTCCCTGCGGCGGGTCGGGGCACTCGGCCTGGCGAACCGGGGTTTCTCCGGGCTGTCCGGCGGGGAGAAGCAGCGCGTCCTGGTCGCCCGGGCGCTGGCCCAGTCCTCCGGGCACCTGCTGCTGGACGAACCCACCAACCACCTCGACATCCGCTACCAGCACGAGGTCCTCGACCTGGTCCGCGGACTCGGGACCACCGTCGTGGTGGTGCTGCACGACCTCAACCTGGCCGCGGCCTACTGCGACGAGGTGGTGCTGCTGCGCGAGGGGGCCGTTCACGCGGCCGGAACCCCGGGCGAGGTCCTGGTCCCGGAGAACCTCGAACCCGTGTACGAGGTCGACGTCCGGCGTCTCGACACCGGCGACGACATCCACCTCGCCTTCCGCCCCCGACGCACCCGACGCCCTGGAGGAGACCGGTGGACGTCCAGGAACGCATGAACTCCTACTGGACGCGGCGGGCCCCGTCCTACGACGACCACCAACGGCGCTCCGGCCGGGCCGCCCTGGACCGGCAGGTCTGGCAGGAGATCTGGACCGGGGTGCTGCCGGGGGCGCGGGACGTGCTCGACGTCGGCACCGGCAGCGGGTACGTCGCCCACCTGCTGGCCGGCCTGGGCCACCGCGTCACCGGGATCGACCTGGCCGGCGGCATGCTCGAACGCGCCCGCGAGCACGGCGGGACCGCGGTCTTCCGCGCCGGCGACGCCGTGGACCCGCCGTTCCCCGCGGCGAGTTTCGACGCCGTGGTCAACCGGTACGTGGTGTGGACGTTGCGGGACCCGGTGGCGGCGGTGCGCAACTGGCGGAAGGTGCTGCGGCCCGGCGGGATCCTCGCCGTCGTCGACGGCGCCTGGTTCCCCGACGGACTGCACGCGGGGGCGACGGAGGAGTTCCGGCACTGGTACGACGAGTCCGTGCGCGCCGAACTGCCGCTGGCGGAGGGTTCGGCGGGTGAGGCGTTGTCGGACCTGCTGCGCACCGTGGGGTTCACCGACGTGAGGACCCGGCCGCTCACCGCGCTGCTCGACCTGGACCACGAGCACGGGGTGGCCCCCGGTCACCAGCCGACCCTGCAGTTCCTGACGACGGCGCGCCGCGGGGACCACCCGTAGGTCGCCGGCCAGGCGCGGACGGTCCGCCGGTCCGGTGACCGGCTCCGTCCAGGTCCTTGCCGCGGCCGCCGCGAGCCTGCACGCTGGAGCCCCCCGGACGGAGGAACCCATGGGCAAGCTGATCTACGCGGCCAACACCTCGCTCGACGGCTACCTCGAGGACGAGAACGGTTCCTTCGACTGGTCCGTGCCCGACGAGGAGGTGCACGCCTTCTGGAACGAGCACGAGCGGGGCATCGGCACCTCGCTGTACGGCCGGCGCATGTACGAGACGATGAGCGTGTGGGAGAGCGACGACTGGTTGACCGGCGAACCGGCCGTCGTCCGCGAGTACGCGCAGATCTGGCGTGAGGCCGACAAGGTCGTCTACTCCTCGACGCTCGCGGAGGTGTCGACGGCGCGGACGAGGATCGAGCCCACGTTCGATCCCGAGGCGGTGCGACGGCTCAAGGAGACGTCCACCGCGGACCTGAGCATCGGCGGCGCCACCCTCGGGGCCGAGGCGTTCCGCCACGGGCTGGTCGACGAGTGCGTCCTGCTCCTGTGCCCCGTGGTCGTGGGCGGCGGCAAACCGGCACTGCCCCGCGGCGTCCGGGTCGACCTGGAACTGCTGGAGCAGCGACGGTTCGACAACGGGGTGGTCCACGTGCGCCACGCGGTGCGGAACGCGACCTGACCACCCGGTCCCACCGGCCCGCAGCGCCTCGCGGCGGAAACCGCGTGTCCGGCGTCGGGCGCGGGTGGTCTCCTCCCGTGTCGCCGAGCCCGCTACGACGAGGCCGTGCCGCGGGTGACCGGCTCCTGGAGGACCCCGCCGGCGGGGACCGGCCGCTGCCGGTGCGGGATGACCAGGTCACCCGCGGGCACCGGTCGGGCGAACAGGAACCCCTGGCCGCTGTCGCACGAGGCGTCGACCAGGTCGGCCCACTGGGCGTCCAGTTCCACGCCCTCGGCGACGACCCCCAGGTCGAAGCTGTGGGCGGCGCTGATGACCAGGCGCACCAGGTCGGCGTGCCCGGCGCCGGGGGTGGAGACGAAGCTGCGGTCGATCTTCAGCACGTCGACCGGCAGCTTCGGCAACTGCCCGATCGAGGTGTACCCGGTGCCGAAGTCGTCGATGGCGATCCGCACGCCGAGCTCGCGCAGGGCGTGCAGCTGGTCCAGGGCCGTCGGTTCGTCCACCAGCACGGTCTCGGTGATCTCCAGGGTCAGCCGGCCCGCGGCGACCCCCGCCGCGGCCAGGGCGGCGGCGACGTCGTCGAGCAGGTGCCGGGTGGCCAGGTGCCGGCCCGAGATGTTCACGGCGACGTCGAGACCGGCCAGTTCGCCGTCCTCGGCGTCCCAGCGCACCAGCTGCCCCAGTGCTTCGGCCAGCGCCCAGCGGCCGAGGTCGCAGATGAGGTCGGAACGTTCGGCGGCGGGGATGAAGGCGTCCGGAGCGACCAGGCCGTGCCCGGGACGGTTCCAGCGGACGAGGGCTTCGACGCTGCCGGTCCGCCCGGTGACCAGGTCCAGGACGGGCTGGTAGTGCAGGACGAGTTCACCGGCGACCAGGGCGTGGCGCAGCGCGTCCTCGGTGGCGGCCTGGACGGCCAGCTCGCGCCGCAGGTCGTCGTCGAAGACCTCCACGACGCCGCGGCCGGCGGCCTTGGCGCGGTAGGCGGCGGCGTCGGCGTCCTGCAGCAGGCGTTCGGGCGTGGTGTCGGGCCCGCTGACGGCGACGCCGATGCTGGCGCCGACGCGGGCGGTGCGGTCGCCGATCTGGACGGGTTCGGACACGGCGGCGATGAGCCGGTGCCCGAGGTCGACGAGCTGGTGGTGGTCCTCGGCGGGTTCGACGAGGACGACGAACTCGTCGCCGCCGAGGCGGCAGACCGCGTCGCCGCCGCGCACGGTGGCTTCCATGCGCGCGCTGACGACGCGCAGGAGTTCGTCGCCGGCGGCGTGGCCGAGGGTGTCGTTGACGGTCTTGAAGTGGTCCAGGTCGACGAACAGCAGGCCGACGGGCTGGCCGTTGCGGCGCGAGCGGTGCATGGCGCGTTCGATGAGGACGGTCGCCTGGGCGCGGTTGGGCAGTTCGGTGAGGGCGTCGTGGGAGGCCTGGTGGGCCAGGCTGACCTGCAGCCGCTCGCGCTCGTGGATGGCGCTGATCATCTGGGTGATCGAGGAGTGCACGACCGCGCCGAGGGAACCGCCCAGGGGTTCCTTGACGAGTTCGGCGTCGAGGTCCCCGTCGGCCACGGCCTGGGCCTGCGCCTGGACCCGGCGCAGGCTGGCGACGGTCGCGGACAGGCCGCGGGCGACGGTGCGCACCTCGCGCGGGCCGCCCTCGGCGACGTCGATGAGTTCGCCGTCGCGCACGGCTTCGGCCTGCCGGGCGAGGCGGCGCAGGGGGGAGGCGATGAACCTGTGGACGGCGACCATCACGGTGGCGGTGACCAGCAGCAGTGCGGCGCAGGCGGTGAGCAGGTGGCGCAGGTCGGCGGCGGCGCGGTCGGCCGGTCGTGCGGTGGTCTGGACGGCGCGTTCGCCGATGGCCTCGACGGCGTGGCGCAGGGCGGCGTCGCGGGCGGTGTTGGTGGTGGTCAGGCCGAGGAACTGCGGCAGCGACAGTGCCGTGCCCGACAGTGCCGCGGCGTCGACGCTGGCCTGCACCTGGGACGCGGCGTCCTGGCTCGTCGCCTCGTTCCAGGTGGCGAGGGCGGCAGCGCTGCCGCGGGCGCCCAGGTCGGCGTCGGCCGCCTGGTGCCCGGCCCAGGCCTGCAGGAAGGCCGCTCGGGCGGCTGGCTGCTGGTCGGTGGGGACGCTGAGGGAGCCGAGGTAGAGGGGCACCTCGAGGCTGGCCCAGGAGGAGGCCTCCTGGGCACGGGCCAGGTCGTTGACGGCGCGGGCGCCGGGGCCGTCGAGGGTCTGGTCGCGGGCGGCGTCGAGGTGCGCGCTGACGTGGGTGGTGAGGTCGTCGACGACGGCGCGGTACTGCGCGAAGACCGTGGCGGCGTCGCCTCCGGCGGCGGCGGAGGCGCGCAGGGCGTCGACGCGGTCGGCGGCCCGGCGGGCTTCGTCCTCGGCGGAGGTTCCGGCGGTGGCGGCGACGGCGTCGTCGGTGGCCTCCTGCACGCTGGTGAGCTGTGCGTCGATCGCCGGTCCGGCCAGGGCGGAGATGCCGGACAGGTCCAGTCCGATCCCGGCGGCGGTGTCGGGGTCGCTCAGGACGGATCCGCCGAGGACGGGGACGACCTCCTGGGCCACGCTGCCGCGGACGGCGTCCAGGGCGACGGCGGCGCGGACCTGCGCGGCGGCGGCGTCGGCGGCCGTCACGGCCGCGTGCCGGTCGGCGACGGCCAGCCCCATGACGGTCACCATCCCGGCGACGGGCACCAGCACCAGCGCGAGCAGGCTGCGCTGAAGGGACGGTGAACGGCGGCGACCCGGGGGACGCTGCGTGGAGGGCTGCACACCGGATGTTCGGGGCCCACCGGCGGTTGGTTGAGTGAACAACAAGATCATCACCCGAACGGGCGCGACGTCCACCGCCGGGGGTGCGGGCGAACTCCGGCGCGCTCCCCGCGGGAGGCGGGAGGCGGGTGGCAGGTGAGTCGGGGGTGGGTCGGAGGAGGGTCAGGTGCTGCCGCGCACCTTCACGCGAGCGAAGGGCTGGTCGGCGGGGTCGGGAACGGGTCCCTGGCCGAGCCCGGCCCGGACGAGGGCGCGGACGTGGACGGCGAGGGCGTCGGTGTCGAAGCCGACCGTGGTCAGCGGTGGGCGGGCCGAGCGTGCCGAGGGGATGTCGTCCATGCCGATGACCGCCAGGTCGCCGGGCACCTTCAGGCCGGCGTCCTCGGCCGCGGAGACGACGGCGAGCGCCGTCTCGTCGTTGTAGGCGCAGACGCCGGTGACGCCGGCGTCGGCCCAGCCACGCACGACGGCGGTCGACCCTTCCAGGTCGGTGCCGACGACGCCGCCGAGGGGTTCGGGCAGCCCGTGCCGTGCGCAGACGTCGCGCACGCCCTGTTCGCGCAGCCTTCCGAGGGTGGCCATCTGCACGGCCGGGTCGTCGTATCCGGCGAAGGCCAGGACGCTGTGGCCGGCGTGGACGAGGTGCTCGGCCTGCAGCTGGGCGGCGCGCCGGCCGGCGAAGTCGAGGACGGCGCGGACGGGCAGGGTTCCCGGGGGTGCGGGGACCGAGGCGCCGGCGGCGGTGGCGGTCAGGTGGACGACGCCGGTGGTGGCCGACCGCTCCAGGTCGTCGACGTCGGCTTCGGGCAGTTCGCCGATGACGACGACGCCCGCGGGGGACAGGGCCTGCCGGACCTCGGAGAGGTGCTGGTCCCCGGGGCCGTGCAGGTGCAGGACGAAGGTCAGGCCCTCGGCGGACAGCTTTCCGGTGAGGCTGTTGAGCAGGTAGCCCAGGACGGTGCCGATGGGGGTCATGCCCATGACGCCGAGGACGACGTCGCTGCCGCCCCGTCGCAGGGCGCGGGCCGCCGGTGAGGGGGAGTAGGCCAGCCGGCGGGCGGCGTCCAGGACCTTCTCGCGGGTCTGGTCGGGGATCTTCTGCCCGGGCGTGTCGTTGAGGACGTAGCTGACGGTGGCGCGCGAGACGCCCGCCTCGCGGGCGACGTCGGCGCTGGTGGCGCGGCGTCGTTGTCCCATCGTCGTCTCTCCTCGTGAGCTTGCTGTGGCGCCCACCGTATCCGCCGCCGTGCCCGGTCGGGAACGCGTCCGGCGATCCGGGTGACACGAGTCAGTGACTCGTGTCAGTATCGCTCCGCCAGCCCCCGAATCTCACTGGAGAGAACATGAAGCGGCGTACCTTCCTCGCGGCCACCGGTGCCACCGGCACCGTCGTCGGCCTGTCCGCCTGTGGCGGCGGTGACGACGGCGGAAGTGGTGGCAGCGGCAGCAGCACCCTGACCCTGGCGACCGTGGCCGCGCCCCTCCCGTGGGACCTGAAGGACGCGGGGCTGGGCAACAACGCGATCTACTACCAGCCGGTGTACGACTCGCTGCTGCGCATCGACGCCTCCGGTGAGGTGGCCGAGAACCTGGCCACGAACTGGGAGTACGACGACACCGCCACCGTCCTGACGCTGACCCTGCGGTCGGGGGTGACCTTCACCGACGGCGCCGCGTTCGACGCCGCGGCGGTCAAGGCGAACCTGGAGAACACCAGGACGGGGGCGAACGAGGCGGCGACGAACATCGCCTCGATCGCGAGCGTGGAGGCGGTGGACGCGACGACGGTGAGGATCACCCTGTCCGCCCCGGACCCGTCGCTGCTGGTCAACCTGGGCAACGTCTCGGGCATGATGGCCAGCCCGCAGGCGATCGGGACGCCGGGTCTGCAGACGGCCCCGGTCGGCAGCGGCCCGTACGTGCTGTCCAGCAGTGGCACGACCGCCGGGTCGCAGTACACGTTCACCCGCAACCCCGACTACTGGAACGCCGAGGCGTTCCCGTACGACACGGTGGTGTTCAAGTACCTGTCGGACCCCACCGCGCTGGTGAACGCGCTGCGCTCCGGTCAGGTCGACGGCGGCCAGATCACCGACCACAAGAACGCCGCCCCGTTGGAGGGTGCCGGTCTGACGGTGAAGGAGTACGTGACCGGTGACGTCGACGGCCTGTACATCTGGGACCGCGGCGGCACGATCAACCCGGCGCTGGCCGACGTCCGCGTGCGCAAGGCCCTCAACATGGCCTTCGACCGGGACGCCATCCTGGCCTCGGCCAAGGGCGGGCTCGGGTCGGTCACCGAGCAGGTCTTCAACCCGGACAGTTCCGCCTACGACGAAACCCTGGACGACACCTACGGCTACGACGTCGCCGGCGCGAAGGCGCTGCTGGCGGAGGCCGGGTACGCGGACGGTTTCGAGGTCGTCATGCCGGACTTCTCCTCGTTCTTCCCCGCTCCGCAGGCGGCCATCACCGAGGCGCTGCAGGCGATCGGGGTCACGCCGACGTACGAGACCGTTCCGGCGGACCAGCTGATCAACGAACTGCTGTCGGCGCGCTGGGTGATGAGCTACTTCACCCTGGCCTCGTTCCGGTCGTGGGACACGGTGCAGATCCAGGTGCGTCCGGACTCGCTGTGGAACCTGTTCAAGTACGAGGACCCGCAGGCCACGGCGCTGTACTCGCAGGCGCAGGCCACTCTCGACGAGGACGAGCAGGCGGCCCTGTTCCAGCAGCTGAACGCCTACCTCGTCGAGCAGGCGTGGAACGCCCCGTGGAGCGCGGTGAAGGCGTACTACGTGTCCTCGGAGAAGGTGTCGGTCACGATGCGCTCGTTCGCCCCGGCTCCCTGGCTCTACGACTTCACGCCGGCCAGCTGATGCTCGGGTTCCTCGCGCGCCGCGTGGGCGCCGCCGTCGTCCTGGTCTTCGTCATCTCCAGCCTCACGTTCGTGCTGCTGCACCTCACCGGGGGCAATCCCGCCCGCAACATCGTGGGGCAGACCGCGACGGCGGAGCAGGAGGCGGCCAAGGCCGCCGAACTCGGTCTCGACCAGCCGGTGCTCAGCCAGTACGCCACGTGGCTGGGTCACCTGGTGCGCGGGGACCTCGGCTCGTCCTGGTTCACCGGTCAGCCGGTGAGTTCCACGATAGGCAACGCCCTGCCGGTGACGATGTCCATCGTGCTCGCCGGGTTGCTGCTGTCCGCCGTCGTCTCGGTCCTGCTCGGGGTGGCGGCCGCCGTCCGCGGCGGCTGGCTGGACAGGCTGCTGCAGGTGGTCTCGGTGGTCGGTTTCGCCCTGCCCAGCTTCCTCGTGGCGCTGGTGCTGGCGCTGTTCGTGGCCGTGGAGTGGGGCCTGCTGCCCGCGACGGGGTACACGGCGCTGGCCGAGGACCCGTCGGCCTGGCTGGAGTCGATCGTCCTGCCCGCGGTCTCGCTGGCGATCGGGGCGATCGCGGCGACGGCCCAGCAGGTGCGCGGGTCGATGCTGGACGTCCTGCGCCGCGACTACGTCCGCACGCTGCGGGCCCGGGGACTGAAGACCTCCAGCATCCTCTACAAGCACGCCCTGCGGAACGCCGCCCCGCCCGCGCTGACGGTCCTGTCGTTGCAGTTCATCGGTCTCATCGGCGGGGCCGTGGTGGTGGAGAAGGTGTTCGGTCTGGCCGGCATCGGCTCGGCCGCGCTGTCCACGGCCTCCCAGGGCGACCAGCCCGTCGTCCTGGGCATCGTCCTGGTGACCGTCGTCCTCATCGCCGTCGTCAACGTCCTGGTGGACCTGGCGCACGGCTGGCTCAACCCCAAGGTGCGTGTGTGATGGCCCACCCGAACTCGATGCTGCGCAAGCTGGTCCGCAGTCCGCTCGCGGTGGCCTGCCTGGTCGTCGTCGGCCTGCTGGTGCTGGTGGCGGTGCTCGCCCCGTGGCTGACCGAGCAGGACCCGGCCCGCTCCTCGGTCGTCGACGCGCTGGCCCCGGCCGGTGGCGCCCACCCGCTGGGCACCGACGGTGTCGGGCGCGACGTGCTGGCCCGGCTGCTGCACGGCACCCGCACGAGCCTGGTCGGCACGCTCATCGCGACCGGCGTCGCACTGCTGATCGGGGTGCCGGCCGGTCTGGTCGCGGGGTACTTCCGCGGCTGGTTCGACGCGCTGAGCTCCTGGGTGGCGAACCTGCTCATGGCGGTGCCTGCGATCATCCTGCTGCTGGTCGTCCTGTCGGTGGTCGGCCAGTCGACCTACCTGGCGATGGCCGTGTTCGGCGTCCTCATGGCCCCCGGGGTGTACCGGCTCATCCGCGCCTCGGTCACGGCGGTGCGCGAGGAGTTGTACGTCGACGCCGCCCGCGTGTCCGGCCTGTCCGACGCCCGGATCGTCCGGCGGCACATCCTGCCGGTGGTGGCCGCGCCGTCCATCGTCCAGGCCGCGCAGATGCTGGGCGTCGGCATCATGATCCAGTCCGGGCTGGAGTTCCTCGGGCTCGGCTCGGCCGCCGAACCCAGCTACGGCTCGATGCTGTCGGACGCGTTCCAGAACATCTACGTGGCGCCGCTGCTGCTGGTCTGGCCCGGCGCCGCGCTGGCGATCGCCGTCACGGCCTTCGCCCTGCTGGGCAACGCGTTGCGCGACGCGCTGGAGAACGTCGAGAGCACGCGCCGCCGGGGTGGGGCCAAACCCGCCGTCGTCGTGGCGGACGACCGCGCCGCCTCGCTCCCGCTGCCGGAGCGGACCGACGCCGACCTGGTCGTGCTCGACCGGTTGCAGGTGTCGTACCCGCGCCCGGACGGCAGCACCTCGACCGTCGTCGACGGCGTCTCGCTCACGGTGCGCCGCGGGGAGGTCCTCGGGCTGGTGGGGGAGTCGGGGTCGGGCAAGAGCCAGACGGCGTTCAGCGTCCTGGGGCTGCTGCCGGCCTCGGCCTCGGTGCACGCCGAACGCGCCGAGTTCGACGGGGCGGACCTGCGGACGATGACCGCTGCCCAGCGCAACGCCCTGCGCGGTGGGCGCATCGGTTACATCCCGCAGGAACCGATGAGCAACCTCGATCCCTCCTTCACCGTCGGGTCCCAGCTCGTCGAGCCGATCCGCCAGCACCAGGGCCTGTCGAAGGCCGCGGCGAAGGAGAAGGCCCTGGGCCTGCTGGCCCGCGTCGGCATCGCCGACCCCGCCCGGGTCTTCGCCTCCTACCCCCACGAGGTCTCCGGCGGCATGGCCCAGCGCGTCCTCATCGCCGGAGCGGTGTCCTGCGAACCGGACCTGCTCATCGCCGACGAGCCCACCACCGCGCTGGACGTCACCGTCCAGGCCGAGGTGCTCGAACTGATCCGCGACCTGCAGCAGGAACGGAACATGGGTGTCCTGCTGGTGACGCACAACTTCGGCGTCGTCGCCGACGTCTGCGACCGCGTCGCGGTCATGCAGACCGGCCGCATCGTCGAACAGGCCGACGTGCGTGAGCTGTTCGCGAACCCGCGGCACGAGTACACCCGGATGCTGCTGGACTCCACGCTGGAGGACACCGAACCCCGGCCCGCACTCACGGAGAGGGTTCCGTCGTGAGCCTGCTCGAGATCCAGGACGTCGTCGTCGAGTACCCCGCCAAGGGGTTCGGCAGGAAGCCCTTCCGTGCGCTGCACGGGGTGTCCCTCGACATCGCCGCCGGGGAGACCGTCGGCCTGGTGGGGGAGTCGGGGTCGGGCAAGACCACCCTCGGCCGCGCGGTGCTGGGCCTGGCGCCCGTCACCGGTGGCGAGGTGCGCTTCGACGGCAGGGTCATCTCGGACCTCGGCAAGTCCGCCCGGCGGGCACTGTCGGACGACGTCCAGGTCGTCTTCCAGGACCCGTACACCTCGCTGAACCCGGCGCTGACGGTCGAGGACATCCTCACCGAGCCCCTCCTGGTCGCCGGCACCTCGCGGACCGCGGCGGGCAAGCGCGTGCGGGACCTGCTCGACGAGGTCCGCCTGCCCGCCGACGCCGGCGGCCGCCTGCCGCGGGAGTTCTCCGGCGGGCAACGCCAGCGCATCGCCATCGCCCGGGCGCTCTCGCGCGATCCGCGGCTCATCGTCTGCGACGAACCCGTCAGCGCCCTGGACCTGTCCAACCAGGCCCGGGTCCTGGACCTGTTCATCGAGATCCAGGAACGCACCGGCGTGGCCTACCTGTTCGTCACCCACGACCTGTCCGTGGTGCGCCACATCAGCCACCGCGTCGCCGTCATGAAGTCCGGCCGGATCGTGGAGACCGGTCCGGCCGGTGCCGTGACGTCCACTCCGGAGCACCCCTACACCCAGCGGCTGCTGCTGGCCGCGCCCGTGGCCGACCCCGTGCGCCAGGCCCAGCGCCGCGCCGACCGGCACCGGCTCCTCGCCGCACAGGCCGAGGTGGACGCGCAGGCCGGCGCGGGCGCCGGGGCTTCCACCGCCGCTCCGAACTGAGGGAACCCCCGTGACCCGACCCTGGACGAACCCCGTCCTGCCCGGCTTCCACCCCGACCCCAGCATCTGCGAGGTGGACGGCACCTACTACCTGGCCTGCTCCAGCTTCGAGCACCTGCCGGGCATCCCGCTGTTCACCAGCACCGACCTGGCGACGTGGGAACCGATCGGGCACGTCGTGACCCGGCCCGAGCAGCTCGACCTGCACGACGTCCCGACCGCAGGCGGCGCGTGGGCCCCGACGATCCGCTTCCACGACGGGGTGTTCCACGTCGTGGTCACCGACGCCATGGGCCGTGGGAACCTGCTGTTCACCACGACCGACCCCGCCGGGAAGTGGTCGGACGGAACCCCGCTGACGGGGGTCGACGGGATCGACCCGGACCTGGCCTGGGATGCGGACGGGACCTGCTACCTCACCTACTCGGGTCTGCGGCTCACCGCGAGCGACGGCCCGCGTCACCTCGGCATCCAGCAGGTCCGCATCGACCTGCAGACCGGCACCGCCCTGGAGGAACCCCGCTCGCTGTGGTCGGGCACCGGTGGCATCTTCCCCGAAGCGCCGCACCTGTACGAGATCGACCGCACCTGGTACCTCCTGGTCGCCGAGGGTGGCACCGAACGCGGGCACGCCATCTCCATCGCCCGCGCTCCGCACCCGACCGGCCCGTTCGAGGGCTGCCCGGCCAACCCGCTGGTGACCGCCCGCGGTACCGACCGGCCCGTGCAGAACACCGGGCACGGCGACCTGTTCCGCACCCCGTCGGGGCAGTGGGCCGTGGTGTGCCTGGGCGTGCGCCCGCGCGGCATGGTCCGCTCGTGGTCGGCGATGGGCCGCGAGACGTTCATGACGTCGGCCCGCTTCGGCGACGACGGCTGGCTGCGCATCGACCCCGTCGAACTCGACGTTCCCGGACCCGCCGTCACCCTCGACGACGACTTCGACGAACCCGCCCTCGCCCTGCCCTGGCTCACGGTCCGGCGCCCGGCCGAGGAGTTCGCCTCGCTCACCGAACGGCCGGGCTGGCTGCTGCTGACCGCCGACGGAGCCACCATGGACGACCAGCGGCCCGTCTTCGTCGGCCGCCGCCAGCAGCACGAGGTCATCGACGTCGGCGCCGTCGTCGACGCCTCCCGGGGAACCGGGGGGCTGAGCCTGCGCATCGACGAGGACAACCACATCGACGTCGAGACCGACGGTGCGGTCGTCCGCGCGCGCGGCGTCATCGCCCGCCTGACCCAGACCTGGCAGGCCCCTGCTCCTGAGGGGCCGGTGACACTGCGGCTGTGGACGACCCGGCCGCCGGGGGAGTTCAGCCTCCTGGCCGTCACGAGCGACCTGGTCCACCTCGGTTTCGACGGGCCCGACGGCCTGGTCGAACTCGCCGCGGTCGACGGGCGCACGCTGTCGGCCGAGGGCGCCGGTTCCTTCACCGGCCGCACGTTCGGTGCCTTCGCCAGCGCCGGGACCGTCGCGGTCGACCGCATCACCTACGTCGGGCAGGACGGTCCGCGATGAGCTGGTCGACGCAACCACCGAGGATGCGGGTGGTGTCCGACAACGACTACGCCGGCGACCCCGACGGTCTGCTGCAACTGGCCCACCACGCGCTGTCGCCCTCGGTGGACCTCGTGACCGTGGTGTCCTCCCACCTGCGGCCCGGCGACCCGTTCGACGACTCCGGAGCCTCGGCCGCCCACGGCGCGCAGGCGGCCCGCCGGGTCCTCGACCTCGCCGGCCGCCCGGACGTGCCGGTGGTCGCCGGCACCGAGCAGCAGCTCGCCGACCGCCGCACGCCGATCCGCTCGGCCGGGGCGGAGGCGATCGTCGCCGAGGCGGTGCGCGAGGACGTCGACACGCCGCTGTTCGTGGTGCTCGGTGCCGGCCTCACCGAGCTCGCCAGCGCCTGGCTGATCGAGCCCGGCATCTCCCGACGGCTCACCGCCGTCTGGATCGGCGGGCCCGAGCACCCCGGAGTTCCGGCCCCGCCGGGTACCGACGAGCCGTCGGAGTACAACCTGCGCATCGACGTCACCGCCGCGCAGGTCGTGTTCAACGACTCCGACATCCCGCTGTGGCAGGTCCCGCGCGACTCCTACCGGCAACTGCTGGCGAGCATGACCGAACTGCAGCAGCGGATCGGCACGCGCGGCGAACTCGGCGCGCACCTGTTCGCCGAACTCGACCGCATCGCGGACGTGTGCGGGCAGTTCGGGTTGTCGACCGGTGAGACGTACGTCCTGGGCGACACCCCCCTGGTGCTCCTCACCGCGCTGCAGAGCTCCTTCGAGGCCGACCCGGCCAGCAGCTCCTACCGGACGCTGCCGTGCCCCGAGCTCGACGACCGCGGCGAGTACGTGCCGGGACCGGGTGGCCGTCCGATCCGGGTCTACGACCGGCTCGACACCCGGTTGGCGCTGGAGGACCTGTACGCCAAGCTCGCCCGGTTCTGACGCACCCGCACGACACCTCGAGGAGCACCCCCTTGCCCGCCACCGCCTTCAACGCCGACTGGACCTGCCGCCGGCCGTCAGGACCGTTCAGCGCCGCCACCGGCGACAGCGACCGGGGCACCGTCGTGCACCTGCCGCACGACGCCCTGCGCGACGCCGTCCGCGCGGCGGGGAACCCCGGTGCCGGTGCCTACTACCCCCGCGGCGCCTACACCTACACCAAGCGGTTCGCGGTCCCGGCGGACTGGCGGGGCAAGGTCGTCCACCTCGAGGTCGAGGGCGCCTACCGGCGCGCCCAGGTGTTCTGCAACGACGAACTCGCCGGGAACCGCGCCGACGGGTACGCCCGCTTCTTCGCCGACCTGACCCCGTACCTGCGGTACGGGACGGAGAACGAACTGCGCATCGAGGTGCGCAGCGGCGAGGACTCCCGCTGGTACTCCGGCGCCGGTCTGCACCGCCCGGTCACCCTGCACGTCGAGGACGCCGTGGGGATCGTCCCCGACGGGGTCGTCGTCGAGACCCTGGCCCTCGAACCGGACCAGGCCGTCGTCGAGGTGCGCACCACGGTGCGCAACCTCGAGGTCGCCACCCGCACCGTGCGGGTCCGCACCGAGGTCGACCCCGCCGTGCGGGCCGAGACCCCGATCACCCTGGCCGGGGGCGAGACCGCCACCGTCCGGCAGCGCCTGTACCTGCCCGAGCCCAGGCCGTGGTCGGTGGACGACCCGCAGCTGTACCGGGCCCGGGTGTCGGTGGTGGGCACCGGAGCCGCCCACGTCGTCGGGTTCGGGGTGCGCACGATCTCCGTCGACCCGCGCAAGGGTCTGCGGATCAACGGGGAACCTGTGCTGCTGCGCGGCGCGTGCCTGCACCACGACAACGGCCCGCTCGGCGCAGCCGCCGTCGGTCGTGCCGAGGAACGGCGCGTCGAACTGCTCAAGGCCGCCGGGTTCAACGCGATCCGCGCCGCTCACAACCCCGTGTCCAAGGCCATGCTCGACGCCTGCGACCGTCTCGGGATGCTGGTGGTCGACGAGGCCTTCGACATGTGGACCCGGTTCAAGTCGCCCTACGACTACGCCGCGGAGTTCCCGCAGTGGTGGGCCGACGACCTGGCCGCGATGGTGGCCAAGGACCGCAACCACCCCAGCGTGGTCATGTACTCGATCGGCAACGAGATCGTCGAGGTCGGCACCCCGCACGGAGGGCGCTGGGCCCGGCGGCTGGCCGAGCACGTGCGTGCCCTCGACCCGACCCGCCCGGTCACCAACGGTGTCAACGCCCTGCTCGCCGTCATCGACGAACTGCCCGCCATCACCGCCGAACTCGGCGGCCTCAACGAGGTCATGGCCGGCGGGAACTACTTCGCGGCCGTCAGCGCCAGCCAGGCCGCCACCACCCGCACCGAGGAGTCCAGCTCGGTCCTGGACGTGCTCGGCGTGAACTACGGCGAGTCGCGCTACGCCCAGGACGCCGTCGACTTCCCGGACCGCGTGATCGTGGGTTCGGAGAGCTTCCCCTCGATGATCGGCCGGCTGTGGCCGCTGGTGGTGGCCAACCCCAACGTCATCGGCGACTTCACCTGGACCGGCTGGGACTACCTCGGCGAGGTCGGCATCGGGGCGACCGCGTACGCCTCGCAGCCGGAGGCGGTGGCGAACCTGGAGCGGGAGTTCCCCTACCTGACGGCCTGGTGCGGGGACCTCGACATCACCGGTTTCCGCCGTCCGGTCTCCTACTACCGCGAGATCGTCTACGGCCTGCGCAGCGAACCCTTCCTCGCCGTGCGCCGCGCCGAGCACTCCGGCGAGGAGATCACCATGCAGTCGCCCTGGGCCTGGAGCGACTCGATCTCGTCGTGGACGTGGCCCGGGCACGAGGGCCGGGACCTCACGGTCGAGGTCTACGCCGACGCCGACACCGTCCGGTTGTCGGTGGACGGTCGGGAGGTCGGCCACGGGCAGGTCGGCACCGGCAAGCCGTTCCTGGCCGAGATCGTGACGCCCTACGTCCCGGGCACCCTGGAGGCCGTGGCCTTCCGCGACGGCGTCGAGGTCGGGCGGACCACCCTGTCCACGGCAGGCGCGGCCGGGCTGACCGCTCACGCCGACCGCACCGTCCTGCGCGCCGACGACACCGACCTCAGCTTCCTCAGCGTCGAACTGCGCGACAGCGCCGGCCACCTGGTCACCGGGGACGACCGCGAGGTGAGCGTCACGGTCACCGGCGCCGCGGTGCTGGCGGGGATGTGCAGCGCCCGGCCCGCGACCACCGAGCGGTTCGACCAGAACACCTGGCGCACGTTCGACGGCCGGGCGCTGGCCGTGGTGCGCCCGACCGCGCCCGGCGCAGCGCAGGTGCGCGTCTCCTCCCCGCTCCTGGACGACGTCGTCCTGGACCTGCTCGTCGAAGCCTGACGGCCGCGGGCCGGGGCGGCCGGGAGCAGCGTCGCTCACCGCCACCCGCCCCGCGCCACCGCGGCTGCTCCACGCACCCCGTGGCGGTGTTACCGTGGGGACGTGCGAAAGCGTTTTCGCACCGATCCTTCTCGCTGGAGCGGAGTGATGTGCGTGTCGACCGAGCGCAAGGCCAACGCCGGGTTCGAGGCCCGCTTCTCGGACGCCGGCCACCTGGTCTCGCTGGTCGCCCGCGTCGACGCGCTGGGCACCAACTGGGTCGTCGACCCCGCCTACCTGCGCGAGGTCGGCTACGACGAGGCCGACAAGTCCTTCGGGGAGGTCAGCCTCGTCGCCGACGGCCGCCGGTGCTCCAGCGTCGAGGCCCCGCGCACCGTCGACGCCTCCGACCCGCTGCGCCAGCGCGTCAGCCTGGAGCTGGCCGGGCTGCGCCTGCAGACCACCTACGACCTGGGCGCCGATCCGCAGGCGGTCGAGTTCCGCGTGAGCGTGCACAACCCCGGCGGGTCCGCGGTGCGCCTGGACCACCTGGCCGTCTGGACGCCGTTCGCGCACGTGATGTTCCGCGACGGCGACGTGCGGCGGAACATGGACCACTCGGTGGCGGCCTTTCCCTCGATCTCCCCGGACTTCACCAAGCTGGCCCTGCACCGGCGCAGCGGCACCGCCCCCCACCTGGGGTTGTTCGCCACCGGCGGGCGGACGCTGTCGATCGGCACCTGGTGCGCCTGGACCAACCGGTTCTTCGAGAACGCCTCCCCGTCCCTGGACGGCGTGCTGTTCCACCAGCTGGTGCTGGCCGGTGGCTACCCCGAGGGGCCCGAGCCGGTCAGCGACTGGATCTACCCGCGGAACCCGGTCACGCTGGCCGCCGGTGAGCGGCGCGTCTGGTCCTACCGGATCGCGCCCTTCACCGACCGCGCCGACTTCGCCGCGCAGGCGCACCGGCTGGGCCACCCCGTCGTGCACGCCGAACCGCTGACGGTGGTGGGCGGAACGCTGCGCGTCACGCTCGACCCCCCGGCCGGGCGGAGCGTCCAGCGCGTCAGCCTGCGCCACGGCGACCACCGGAACCTGCAGGAGCAGGACGTCACCGCCCACCTGACCTCGCGCGCGGGCCGCAGCGTGCTGGAGGTCCCGGTGGAGGCGGCCGGGGAGCACCAGGTGCTCATCACCCTCGACGACGGCCGCCTCGACCAGGTCGTGGTCAACGTCACCGAGCCCCTCGAGCAGGTGCTCGCCGCGCGGACCCGGCACGTCGCCGACGTGCTCTACACCGGCCCCGACGGCCCCGTGCCGCACGCGTTCACCCCCGTCTCCAACCAGGGTGAGTCCCTCGGCAAGCTCACGCTCGTCCTGGCCCGCAACCTGGCCGGTGACCTCGACGTCGAGCAGGTCCGCAAGGTCGAGCGCAGCGTCGTGCACTACGTGCGCCCCAAGTGGTTCACCGACGGCGACCTGCGCCGGCCCGCGCGGTTGTACGGGCAGTTCTACCGGGTCATGGACTTCGAGTACATCGCCCACCTGCTGCTGCTGCTGTCGCGCTTCGACGACGGCACCCTCACCGAGAACCCGGCCCGCACCTACCTGCAGTGGGCCGCCGACGTCTTCGAACTGCGCGTGAACCCCGACCTGCACGCCGACGAGCGCGGCAAGGAGGAGTCGCAGATGCTCGGCGTGTACTTCCTGTACGTCGACGAACTCCTGGCCGACCTGCACGCCGCCGGGCTGGAGGAGCGGCACCGGGCCATCGCCGGGGTGTGGCGCGACGTGGTCGACCGGGTCGCCGCCCAGGCGCCCACCTACGCCGGCGCCGTCACCGAGCACTTCTACGACAACGCCGGTTTCGGCCCGACGGCCGGTGCGCTGTGCACGGCCGGCCGCCTGCCCGAGGGACTGCGGTACGCCGAACTGCTCGAGGCGAACATCGGCTACAGCAACGACTTCCGCGCCCAGGCTCCCGACCGCTGGTGGGAGGCCCTGTCCTTCATGGTCCACTCGCTGTGGGGTGGGCTGGCCGCGGCGGCGATGCTGAAGGTCTACGAGGCCCACCCCGACACCAGGTTCCTGCTGGCCGCCTACCGGGCGACGGTGGCGGTGCTGTACTGCTACGACACCGCCGCCACGACCACCGCCCTGCGCCTGGGCCCCGGCGAGGCGGCGTCCACGTACAGCGTGGCCGGCCCGCACGTGAACCGGCCCGACCTGTCGCGCAACCGCTTCGGGCAGTCCACCTTCGCCCGCGACGGCGGGATCTTCACCCGCCTGTTCCCCGACGGCTCCATCACCCCCGACTGGGACATGGGCGAGGAACTCGTCGCCTACCTCGACGGGTTCGGTCGCAAGACGTTCCTCCACACCGACGCGGACGGCGAGGTGCGGGCCGTCAACGGATCGGTCGAGCGCACCGCCGAGGGGTACCGCGTCACCAGCCACGCGCCGTACCCCCTGCAGTTCCACTTCCACGAGCGCGGGATCCACCTCGTGCTCGACGAACCCACCGCCGTCGTCGACCTCGTCGACGGCGCCTTCCACCCGCTCGCCGCCCTGCGGAACCGAGCGCACTGACATGCCCGATCCGAAGGAGCAGCACGGCATGACCAGCCACGAGGCCACCGAGGTGGCCGGCACGACCCCGGGATCCGCCACCGCCGGCGGACGCCTTCCCCTGCACCGGGTCCTCGGCTACGCCAGCACCGACACGGCCGGCAACCTGCTGTACTGCATGGTGACGTCGTTCGTCCTGTACTACTACACCGACGTCTTCGGGATCTCCCTGGCCGCGGCCGGGACGATCCTGCTCATCGCCCGGATCCTCGACGCGTTCGACGCGCCGATCTGGGGTTTCATCATCGACCGCACCCGCACCCGGTGGGGTCAGAGCCGGCCCTACTGGCTGCTCGTCACACCGTTCTTCGCGGTGTTCTTCGTCATGCTGTTCTGGTCCCCGGACCTCGGCAGCGGCGGGAAGTTCGTCTGGGCGCTGGTGACGTACCTGCTGTTCGGCATCGCCTACACCGGCATCGCCACCCCGATCACCTCGATCCTGCCCAACCTCAGCAACGACTCCGGTGAGCGGATCACGCTGAACAGCTACCGCATGGTCGGCGGGAACGTCGGGTACTTCGTCCCCGCCACCTTCACCCTCGGGCTCGTCGCCTTCTTCGGCGGCGGCAACGACATCGTCGGCTGGCGCGCCACGGCGGCGTTCTTCGCCGTCGTCGGCGTCGCCCTGCTCGCCTACGCCTTCTGCACCACCCGCGAGATCAACACCGAGCGGCAGCGGCCCCTGCCCATCCGGCACAGCGTGCGCGCCGTGCGCGGCAACTGGCCCTGGGTCGTGCTGGTCGCCGCGTTCGTCCTGTACTGGCTGGGCAACTCCGCCCGCACCTCGGTCCTGGTGTACTTCACCGAGTACCAGCTGGGGGACAAGAACTTCGCCGCCGTCCTCAACGGCCTGGTCCTGTTCCAGGTCCTCGGCATCGTGCTCATCCCGTTCCTGGTGAGGAAGCTGTCCAAGACCCGGGTGCTGCAGCTCGGGTTCCTCGTCGCCGCGCTCGGGCAGGTCGCCATGACGTTCGCCGGGTCCTCGCACGTCGCCCTCGCGGTGTGCTGGTCGCTGGCCTCGCTGGGAACCGGCATCGCGGTCTCGATGCCGTTCGCGATGCTCTCGGACACCGTCGACTACGGCGAGTGGCGCAACGGGGTGCGCGCCGCGGGGTTCCTCACGGCCATCGGTTCCTCGTTCTGCATCAAGATCGGTTCCGGCCTCGGTGGGTTCATCCCCTCGATGATCATGAGCTCGGCCGGGTACCGGGCGGGGCAGCAGCAGACCGACGCCGCCCTGAGCGCCATCGGCTTCAGCTTCAGCTGGCTGCCGGCGATCTTCTTCGTCGCCGGCGCGGTCGTCATGCTGGCCTACCGCCGCTACGAGCGGATGGAACCGCAGGTGCGCTCGGCGCTGGCCGCGGTCTGAGTCCGCCCGGTCAGGCGGGAGCCGTCGACTCCCGCCTGACCAGCCGGCACGGCACCAGTTCGACGCCGTGGTCGGGTGTGCCGGCGATCGCGTCCACGAGCAGGGCCGCCGCCCGCGCGCCGATCCGCTCGCACTCGTTGTCGATGCTGGTCAGGGTCGGGCTGGTTCCCTCCGCCAGCACGTTCCAGTTGTCGTGGGGGGGGGGGGGGGGCGGGGGGGGGCCCCCGGGCCCCCCGCCCCACCCCGCCCCCCCCGCCCCCCGCCCCCACGGCGCCCCCGCGCACCAC